>DAINSL010000005.1:27271-59268 GCA_036741335.1 Nocardioides sp.
GCGGAGCCGGGGCGAAACGGCGGCAGGGAGCGCCGCAGCGAGCTCGCTCGCAAGGCGAACCACCTTCACCAGGTCACGCGTAGCCGCGCGCCCGGAGCGCGTACAGCTGGGCAATGTCTAGGCGATGCCGATCCGGGCCAGCACGCCTTCGAGCCCGGACTCGACGTACTCGCGCCCACCCGGGCCCTGGCCCCAGAGCACCTCGTACCACGGCCCGAGGCGGTGCCAGGCGAGCGCGCGGGACAGCTCCTCGTCGGTGACGCCGTACGTCGTGGCGAGGGCCTCCGCGAACGGCTCCGGTGCGCCGTAGAGCACCCACGCGAGATCCAGCGCCGGATCGCCGATCCGGGCGTCGGTCCAGTCGATCACGCCGGTGAGCTCACCGTCCTGTGACAGCAGGTGAGCGGGGCCGAGGTCGCCGTGCACGAGCGTGGTCGGCGAGCGCTGCGCCACCTGCTTGAGCAGCTGGCCGCCCGACTCCCGGTGCTCCTCCGGCAGGAGGGGCAGCACCCGGTGCAGCAGCTTGTCGAGCGTCGCCAGCAGCTCGGCCCGAGAGGCGAGCTCATCGGCGACACCGGTACCGGCGTACACCTCCCGTGGGATGTCGTGCAGGGTCCGGAGGAACGCGCCCAGCTTTCGTCCGTCCTCGGCGGTCAGCTCGACGTCGGTCGCCGGCTCGCCGGGCACCAGGACGTGCCGGACTCGCACCGGGTTCTCGTCCACGACCTCCGGCAGTGGGATGGCGAGCGGCAGCAGGGGCGCGATCGCCGGCAGGAGGACGGTCTCGGCGCGCAGCGGCCCGGCGACGTCGCGAAAGCGGGGCTCGCGCTCGATCCAGTTGCCCTCGATGATCGTGGCGATCGAGTCCCAGCCCTGGGTGGGCTCTGAGTGCTCGGCCGCCCGCTCACGCAGCCAGTCGCCGAACAGCGCCACGGTGTCGGGCATGAACCGGAGGTCAGGGTCCTCCATCAGCCGCATCAACCTCTCGACGGTCAGCCAGGCGCCGTACGCGATCTCCTCGGGCTGCGGGGTGACCGCGCCGTCGCAGGTGGTGAGGTAACGGAACGCGTGGTACGTCGTGTGCTGGTCGGCATAGGCCGCCTCGCCCAGCGGGGTCAGCTCGCTGGTGACCCCCAGCTCCTCGAAGACCTCGCGGCGCGCACCCTCGATCGGGTCCTCGTCGTAGAGCACCACTCCGCCGGCGGTGAAGTCCCAGCGCCCGGGGTAGACATCCTTGCTCTGGGTGCGCAGGTGGACGTAGAGCCGTCCCAACGGGTCACGGACGATCACGCCGGTGGCGGCGTGTCGAAGGTTCTCTGCACGCATCACCGACCGAGGGGCACTTCCCGCGGGACGTCCCCCATCGTCGTAGAGCGCGACGATCTCGTCCACGGGCACCATCAAACCGGGAAACGGGGCTCAACGCTCGCGTAGTCCGGGTGTCGCGTCGCCGTGTCTCACCAGCCCGTTGACCGCCAAGCGGGTCATCCGACGCGCTTCGAGCAGGCGCGACCGGTCCGCCGCCTCGTGCGCCAGCGCCCGGTCGACGCCCTGGATCCGGATCGGGCGACCGGGCGTGTACTGGTTCCAGTAGGTCGGGATGTACGTCGCCTTGGTCACCCGGAACCCCTGCCTGCCCTGGGTGAACGTGAACCGGACCGTGATCCCCTCGTAGGAGCGCGGGTAGAGCGGGTCGCTCTGGGCGACCATGTTGCCCATGCCGTAGACCACCCACTTCCCGTTGACCTTGGTGATCGGCTGAACGACGTGCGCGTGCTCGGCGAAGACCAGGTCGACCGCGGGCGACGCGGTGAGCCGACGGACGAGGGCGACCTGGGCGGCGTTGGGCAGACGGGAGTACTCGTCACCGCCGTGGTACTGCACCAGGACGATGTCGGCGCCGGCAGCCTTGGCGGCGCGGGCCCGGGCGATCAGGTTGCGCGCATCCCACATCGACACCGCCCACTGCTGGTCGGGCGGAAGGCTGAGTCCGTTCAGTGAGTAGGTGCCGCCGACGATGCCGACCCGCACGCCCTGCCGCGTCGTGAGGATGACCGGACGGCGTCGCTCGGCCGGGGTCCGGAAGGTCCCGACGTGGCGCACCCCGGCCCGCTCCAGCAGGTCGGCGGTGCGCACCAGTCCGGCGTACCCCTGGTCGATGCTGTGGTTGGAGTCCGTCGTACACGCGTCCCAGCCCATCGACGCGATCCACGGGGCGACCTCGGGTGGCGCGGCGAAGACCGGGTAGCTGGACAGGTGCTGGTCGTCCTGGGCGAACGGCACCTCCTCGTGGCAGATGGCCACGTCGGCGTTGCGGACCACCGACCGCATGGCCGCGAACGTCGGGTCGAAGTCGAAGCGGCGCTGCAGCCCGGCCCGGACCGCGTCCTCGTGTGCGCTCTCCCAGACCGTGTCGTGCCAGAGCAGGTCGCCACTCATCACCACCGTCACGTGCGGCGGGGGCTGGTCCGCCGCGTCTCGGGTCGGCTGCGGGTCGTCCGGCACGGGGCGGTCGGGGACCGGCGCCGTGGTCGGGGCGTACGACGTGAGTGGGCCTCGCGCCTCGCTGACCTGCTCCGGGTGGGCGAGCAGGGTCGCCGCGAGTGCCAGGGACGTGAAGACGCCGACCGCCCCGATGCGGGTCACTGCACGCACGATGAGCATCCTTCCCTGTCTGCCCCTCAGACGCATGCCGCTCCGATCCGGTTGACCATCTCGCTACCCATCCAATTGCAGGGCCGCGGCCTCGGGTTGAGAGGATCGTGGCATGACCCAGTCAACTGCGCTCGATCCCCGGGCTCGGGCAGGCGCGCTGGCGGCCATGGCGGACACAGGGACCGGACAGCCTCCGCTCGACGTGCTCGTGGTGGGTGGCGGCATCGTCGGCACCGGCGCGGCCCTCGATGCGGTCACGCGCGGCCTGACCGTCGGTCTGCTCGAGCAGCGCGACCTGGCCAGCGGCACGTCGTCGCGGTCCAGCAAGCTGGTGCACGGCGGGCTGCGCTATCTGGAGATGTTCGACTTCGGCCTGGTCCGTGAGTCGCTCGAGGAGCGCGGCCTGCTCCTGACCCGCCTCGCCCCGCACCTGGTGCGGCCGGTCCCGTTCCTCTACCCGCTGTACCGCACTCTCGAGCGGCCCTACGTCGGCGCGGGCCTCGCGGTGTACGACGCGCTGGCGATGCTCGGCCGCTATGACATGGGCGTGCCGCGGCACAGGCATTTCTTCCGGAGGCAGGTCGCGCGGATCGCCCCCGACCTGCGGACCGACACCATGACGGGGGCGATCCGCTACCACGACTGCCAGGTCGACGACGCCCGGCTCGTGGTCACCGTGGCCCGTACTGCGGTCGGGTTCGGCGCACACGTCGCCACCCGCACCCGGGTCACTGGCTTCCTGCGCGAGGGCGACCGCGTGGTCGGTGTCCGCGCGACCGACCTGGAGACCGGCACGGAGATCGAGGTGCGGGCCCGGGTCGTGGTCAACGCCGCCGGAGTCTGGACCGACGAGGTGCAGCGGCTGCTCGGCGGCGAGCTCGCTCTCGACGTCGAGGCCAGCAAGGGCATCCACCTGGTCGTGCCGCGCGACCGGATCCGCTCCGAGTGCGGGGTGGTCGCGCGCACCGAGAAGTCCGTACTGTTCGTGATCCCGTGGGGTCGGCACTGGATCATCGGCACCACCGACACCGCGTGGGATCTCGACCTCGCGCATCCGGCGGCCTCGCGCACCGACATCGACTACCTGCTGGAGCACGTGAACAAGCTCCTCAAGGTGCCGCTGGACCACGACGACGTCGAGGGCGTCTACGCCGGGCTCCGGCCGCTGCTGGCCGGCAAGGCCGGCCGGGGCGTCGGCTCTGGCGGTGAGGGCGAGGCACGGGCGGCGACCACCAAGGTCTCCCGCGAGCACACGGTGGCCAGCCCCGTGCCGGGCCTGGTCCTGATCGCCGGCGGCAAGCTCACGACGTACCGGATCATGGCGCGAGACGCCGTCGATCTCGCCGTCAGCGGCTGGTCGGGCGTGGCACCGTCGCACACCGAGCGGGTGCCGCTGCTCGGCGCCGACGGCTTCGAGGTGCGCACCAACCAGCGGGTCGCGCTGAGCCGCCGGTCCGGGCTCGACGTCCGCCGCATCGACCATCTGCTCGGCCGGTACGGCGGGATGGTCGACGAGGTGCTCGACCTCGTCGAGCAGCGACCGGCTCTCGGTGCGCCGCTGCCCGGGGCAGAGGACTACCTGTCCGCCGAGGTCGTGTACGCCGTCACCCATGAGGGCGCTCGCCACCTCGACGACGTCCTCGCGCGTCGTACCCGGATCTCGATCGAGACCTTCGACCGCGGCACGGTCGCGGTCACCGCGGCCGCCGACCTGATGGCGACCGAGCTGGGCTGGGACCCCGCCCGCCGCGACGACGAGGTCGACCACTACCTGCGCCGGGTCGAGGCCGAGCGCCAGTCCCAGCAGAAGCTGACCGACCAGGAGGCCGACGAGGCCCGGGTCAGCGCCCCGGACATCGTGTGACCCGTGTTACTCGGGGGTAGCCGGTCGCTGGCGCCCGGCATACCCTCGGCACATGAGCGCCCAGACTCCGTCCTCCGGCCCTCTCGTCGAAGGCCCGCACGACCCCGAGCACGACCCCACCGCGTCGTACGCCCTCGACCGGCAGTACGTCGCGGCGCTGACCGGGCGAGTGGCGTCCTCCGGCGGCCAGTCCGTGGAGGTCCGGTCGCCGATCAACGGCCAACCGCTGGCCCACGTCCCGCAGTCGTCCGAGGCCGACATCGACGAGGCGTTCCGGCGTGCGCGCCGGGCTCAGCAGGAGTGGTCGCGCACCTCGCTGGCTACCCGCGCCGCGGCGCTGCTCCGGCTGCACGACCTGGTGCTGGACCACCAGGCCGAGATCATGGACCTGATCTGCCTGGAGTCCGGCAAGGCCCGCAAGCACGCGTTCGACGAGCCCCTGCACATCGCGCTCACCGCGCGCTACTACGGCCGCACCGCCCACCAGCACCTCGACACCCGTCGAGTCAACGGCGTCTTCCCGGCTCTCACCCGGGTCGAGGTCAACCGGATCCCGAAGGGTGTCGTCGGCATCATCTCGCCGTGGAACTACCCCTTCACGATGGCGTTGTGCGACGGGCTGCCGGCGCTGCTCGCGGGCAACGCCGTGGTGGCCAAGCCCGACGCCCAGACCATGCTGTCCGCGCTGTACGCCGCGCAGCTGCTCGACGAGGCCGGCTTCCCGCGTGACCTCTGGCAGGTCGTCTCCGGGCCCGGTCCCGAGGTCGGCGGAGCCCTGGTCGCACGCGCCGACTTCGTCTGCTTCACCGGGTCGACCGCCACCGGCCGGGTCGTGGCGAAGGGCTGTGCCGACCGGCTGATCGGCTGCTCGCTCGAGCTCGGTGGCAAGAACCCGCTGCTCGTCCTGCGTGACGCCGACCTCGAGAAGGCCGCCGAGGGCGCGGTGCGTGCGGCGTTCTCCAATGCCGGCCAGCTCTGCGTGTCGATGGAGCGGATGTTCGTCGCGGACCAGGTCTATGACCGCTTCATGGAGCGCTTCGTCGCCCGCACCCAGGCGATGACCCTGGGCGCCACCCTCGACTGGGGCAACGACATGGGCACGCTGATCAGCCAGGCACAGCTCGACACCGTGGTCGCCCACGTCGACGACGCGGTCGCCAAGGGCGCTCGGGTGCTCACCGGTGGCCGCGCCCGCCCGGACCTCGGCCCGTACTTCTACGAGCCGACGATCCTCGAGGGCGTGACTCCCGAGATGACCTGCTTCGGCAAGGAGACCTTCGGGCCGGTGATCGCGGCCTACCGCTTCCACGACGAGGCCGACGCCATCGCCCGCGCGAACGACGGGGAGTACGGCCTCAACGCCTCGATCTACAGCCAGGACGGACCGCGTGCGCGCGCGGTGGCCAGCCTGATCACCTGCGGCACCGTGAACATCAACGAGGCGTTCGCCGCCACGTTCGCGAGCCTCGAGGCGCCGATGGGCGGGATGCGCCAGTCCGGGATCGGGCGTCGCCAGGGCAGCGAGGGCGTGCTGCGGTTCACCGAGCCGCAGTCCGTGGCGACCCAGCGGGTCATGCGCATCTCGCCGTCCATGGGCATGTCGGACGCGACGTACGCCAAGGTGATGACAGCCAACCTGCGGCTGCTGAAGAAGCTGGGCCGGGCATGAGCGACGACCTCGACTACGACGTCCTGGTGGTCGGGTCCGGCTTCGGCGGGTCCGTGACCGCGCTCCGGCTCACCGAGAAGGGCTACCGCGTCGGCGTGATCGAGGCGGGCGCCCGCTTCGAGGACCAGGACTTCGCCGACACCTCCTGGGACGTCAAGCGCTACCTGTTCCGGCCCGAGGTCGGCTGCTACGGCATCCAGCGGATCGACGCGCTGAAGGACTGCCTGATCGTGTCCGGTGCGGGCGTCGGCGGCGGTTCGCTGGTCTACGCGAACACGCTCTACGAGCCGCTCCCGGCCTTCTTCACCGACCGTCAGTGGAGCCACATCACCGACTGGAAAACCGAGCTGGCGCCGTACTACGACCAGGCCGAGCGGATGCTCGGCGTCGTCGAGAACCCGCTCTACACCCCGGCCGACGAGGTCATGGAGAAGGTCGCCACCGAGATGGGCGTGGCCGAGTCGTTCCACCCGACGCCGGTCGGCGTGTTCTTCGGCGGCCCCGGTGACGAGCAGGGCGCGGCCGTCGCCGATCCCTACTTCGGCGGCGCCGGCCCCGAACGTCGTACCTGCATCGGCTGCGGGGAGTGCATGAGTGGCTGCCGGCACAACGCCAAGAACACGCTGGTCAAGAACTACCTCTACCTCGCCGAGCAGAACGGCGCCCGGATCCTCCCGCTCACGACCGTCACCCGGGTCGCGCCCCGGTCCGGGGGCGGGTACGCCGTGCACGTGAAGTTCACCAAGGCCAAGACCGGCCGTCGCTCGGCCCGCCGTGTGCTCACCGCCGAGCAGGTCGTCTTCGCGGCCTCGTCGCTCGGCACCCAGCGGCTCCTGCACCGGATGCGCGACGAAGGGCACCTGCCCCTGCTCTCCGAACGCCTCGGCTACCTCTCGCGGACCAACTCCGAGTCGATCGTGGGGGCGATCGCCCCGGACACCTCGATCGACTACAGCCAGGGTGTCGCCATCACCTCGAGCTTCCATCCCGACGACAGCACCCACATCGAGCCGGTGCGCTACGGCAAGGGCAGCAACTTCATGTCCCTGATGCAGACCGTGCTGACCGACGACGACGGTCCGTCACCGCGGTGGCGCACCTGGCTGCGCGAGATGTGGACGCAGCGGAGCAACATCCGCGACTTCTACGACCTCAGGCACTGGTCCGAGCGCACCGTCATCGCCCTGGTCATGCAGAGCCTCGACAACTCGATCACGACCTACACCAAGCCGATCCCGGGGACGAAGCGGCGCTATCTCACCAGCAAGCAGGGCCACGGCGTCCCGAACCCGACCTGGATCCCGGCCGGCAACCTCGCGGTCCGGCTGATGGCCAAGGTGATGGGTGGTACGCCGGGTGGGTCGATCGGCGAGCCGTTCAACCGCCCGCTGACCGCCCACTTCCTCGGCGGCTGCGCGATCGGCGACTCTCCCGACACCGGCGTGATCGACGCCTACCAGCGGGTCTACGGCCACCCGGGGCTCCACATCGCAGACGGCTCCGCGATCTCGGCCAACCTCGGGGTGAACCCGTCCCTGACGATCACCGCGCAGGCCGAGCGGGCGATGGCGTTCTGGCCCAACAAGGGCGAGGCGGACCCACGACCCGAGCTCGGTAGCACGTACCGGCAGGTCTCGCCGGTCAGCCCCGCCCACCCGGTCGTGCCGGAGTCGGCACCCGGCGCCCTGCGTCTGCCGATCGTGGCCGTCTCCTGACCCCGGCCGGTGGTCGAGACGACATCCGCGTAACCCGCCCGTCGAGGGCTCGTTGATCGGTCGGGTCTAGCTGTCGAACTCCCTCCCTTTGCTGGGCCCGCGGTCCGGAGAGCCTGCCTGTCAGGCCCGGACTCAGGGCCCGGCCGTGCTCCCAAGTTGGCCGGGCCCTGTCGTATCCGGAGCCCGGCCGAGTCGTCGCCGCTGGGCGATCCGGGCGCAGGCGGCCGATCGCCCACGGATAGGCTGCGGTCATGTCGCGAGTCACCGGCGGGGCGGAGCACGACCTGGTCCTCGTCGTCGACTTCGGGGCGCAGTACGCGCAGCTGATCGCCCGGCGGGTGCGCGAGGCCCGCGTCTACTCCGAGATCGTCCCCCACTCGATGCCGGTCGCCGAGATGCTGGCGCGCGAGCCCGCCGCGCTGATCCTCTCCGGCGGTCCGTCCTCGGTCTACGAACCCGGCGCACCGGCCATCGCCCCGGCGATCTTCGAGGCCGGGATCCCGGTCTTCGGCATGTGCTACGGCTTCCAGCTGATGGCGCGCGGGCTCGGCGGCGAGGTCTCCGCCACCGGCGCGCGTGAGTACGGCCGTACGCCGGTCACGGTCGGCCGCGACGGCACCCTGCTCGCCGAGCTCCCCCACGAGCACCGGGTCTGGATGTCGCACGGCGACTCGGTCACCGCGGCGCCGCCGGGCTTCGACGTCCTCGCCTCGACCCCGATGACCCCGGTCGCGGCGTTCGAGGACGTCTCACGACGCCTGGCGGGCGTGCAGTGGCACCCCGAGGTGCTGCACACCGAGCACGGCCAGCAGGTGCTCGAGCATTTTCTGCTCGACATCGCCGGCTGCCGACCGACCTGGACGATGGTCAACATCGTGGACGAGCAGGTCGACCGCATCCGCGAGCAGATCGGCGACAGCCGGGCGATCTGCGCGCTCTCGGGCGGCGTCGACTCCGCCGTGGCCGCCGCGATCGTGCAGCGCGCGATCGGCGACCGGCTCACCTGTGTGTACGTCGACCACGGGATGATGCGGCTCGGCGAGACCGAGCAGGTACGCCGCGACTTCGAGGCCGTGTTCGACACCCTCGACGTGGTCGACGCCTCCGACCAGTTCCTCGGTGCGCTCGAGGGGATCGTGGACCCTGAGGAGAAGCGGAAGATCATCGGGCGCGAGTTCATCCGGGTCTTCGAGGCGGCCGAGGCCCGGGTGTTCGGAGACGCCTCGTCCGGGGCCGGAGGAGACGGCCCGACCACGGCGTACCTCGTCCAGGGCACGCTCTATCCCGACGTCGTCGAGTCCGGCGGCGGAGCCGGCACCTCCACCATCAAGTCGCACCACAACGTCGGCGGCCTGCCCGACGACCTCAACTTCGCGCTGGTCGAGCCGCTGCGCACGCTGTTCAAGGACGAGGTGCGGATGGTCGGCGAGCAGCTCGGCCTGCCGGCGACGATGGTCTGGCGCCAGCCCTTCCCGGGTCCCGGCCTCGGCATCCGGATCATCGGTGAGGTCACCCGCGAGCGTCTCGACATCCTTCGCCAGGCCGACGCCATCGCCCGCGAGGAGCTCACCGCCGCCGGCCTGGACCGCGACATCTGGCAGTTCCCCGTCGTACTGCTCGCCGACGTGCGCTCGGTCGGCGTGCAAGGCGACGGCCGCACCTACGGCCACCCGGTCGTGCTGCGCCCCGTGACCTCCGAGGACGCGATGACCGCCGACTGGGCCCGCCTTCCCTTCGACCTGCTCGAGAAGATCTCCACCCGGATCACCAACGAGGTGGCCGAAGTCAACCGGGTCGCCCTCGACATCACCAGCAAGCCGCCGGGCACCATCGAGTGGGAGTGACCCGCTCGCACTCATGGCCGCGAGACCCAGGAGCTCCGCCCTGCCCCCGTCAGGGGGGTGTCGTGGGCGGGGCGGAGCATCAGGTTGACCAGCACACGAAACGACGCGTGCCGTGCCACCACGGGGGGAGGTGACACAACCAATGTCCGCCCTCGCGGCCTCGGGGGCATCCCCTATGTGCTCCCACCTCGGTGGTGCGAACGTTCCCGGGTCGTAGTGCCGAACTACTAGACCGGAAGTGGGAGAGCCGACCCGCCTCGAGGGCCCGGGAGCAAGGCCGGGGAGCCTGACGGATCGTCGAAGGCGGTGCCACTCAGTCATTTCACGGGTGGGACCCGTACCCTTGCCTGCGTGCCACTGCTGGAAGCCGTCAAGGGAGTCGTGCGCCGCAACCTGCTGGCGCGGGCGGGCGGCATCGACCTCACCCAGCTCGACCGCGTCCCCGACCGGCTGACCTGGCCCCTCGACCGCGTGGGCGCCGACCCGGTGGCGCGAGTGGGCGAGATGCGAGACCGGGACCCGGTCGCGAAGCTGGTCACGTTCCTCGGCATGGACATCTGGCTCGTCACCGGCGATGCCGAGGCGCGCCAGGTGCTCGGCGACCTCACGTCGTACTCGACCGACATCAGGCCCTACTACGGCAAGTCCGGAGCCGTGGACGGCGACATCGGTGGCCTCGGTTTCACCGACCCGCCCGAGCACACCCGGCTGCGCAAGCTGCTCACGCCCGAGTTCACGATGCGCCGACTGGCCAGGCTCAAGCCCGCGATCGACCGGATCATCGAGACCCAGCTGGACGAGACCGAGCGGGTCGCGGCCGCGAACGACGGCGTGGCCGACCTGGTACAGACCTTCGCCTTCCCGATCCCGTTCCTGGTGATCTGCGAGCTGCTCGGGCTGCGTGACGAGGATCGCGAGATCTTCCGCAGGCTCGGCTCCGCCCGCTTCGACGTCACTCACGGCGGACAGGCCGTGATGGGTGCCGTGGGCGAGTCGCGCGAGTTCCTGTTCGCCGAGTGCGCGCGGCAGCGAACCGATCCCGGGCCCGGTCTCATCGGCCAGATCATCCGGGAGCACGGCGACGAGATCAACGACTTCGACCTCGGCGGCCTGGCCGACGGCGCCTTCACCGGTGGCCTGGAGACGTCTGCGTCCATGCTGGCGCTGGGCACCGTCGTCCTCCTCGGCCATCCCGAGCTGTACGCCGGGCTGGTCGCCGATCCCGTTTCCGTCACCCCGGTGGTCGAGGACCTGTTGCGGCACCTGTCGGTGGTGCAGGTGGCGTTCCCGCGCTTTGCCAGGGCCGAGGTGACCGTCGCCGGACACCGGATCAAGAAGGGCTCGTGTGTGCTGGTCCACATCCCGGCGACCGATCGCGACGCCCGTCGCTACCCCGCCGGTGACGCGCTCGATCCGTCGCGCGCGACAGCCTCACACCTGGCCTTCGGCTACGGGTTCCACCGCTGCGTGGGGGCCGAGCTCGCGCGGATGGAGCTGAAGGCGGCGTACCCCGCCCTCGCCCGGCGCTTCCCCGACCTGCGCCTCGCCGTGCCGGCCGAGGACCTGCCGTACCACGCGAAGTCCATCGTGTACGGCGTCGAGTCGGTGCCCGTTCGCCTCCATCGCTGAGCGCGTCCAGGGCACCGGGCGCGACAGTCCGCGTGTGGTCAGGCGTCGAGTGCGTCGACCTCGCGGGCAGCCTCCACCGGGCCCGACTCCGGGCCGCGGTCGAGTCTGCTCGGCCACCAGATCCTGCTGCCGAGGTCGAGGTTGAGGGCGGTGACCAGGACCGACCGCACGATCATGGTGTCGAGGATGACGCCCAGCGCCACTGCGGTGCCGATCTCGGCGATGAACACCAGCGGCAGGGTGCCGAGCACCGCGAACGTGGCCGCGAGCACGAACCCCGCCGACGTGATCACTCCGCCGGTGGCTCCCAGGGCGATCAGGGAACCCTGCCGAGTGCCGCGGGTGGCCGTCTCCTCGCGGACCCGGGTCATCAGGAAGATGTTGTAGTCGATTCCGAGCGCCACGAGGAAGATGAACACGAACAACGGGAACGATGGGTCGGCGCTGTTGAAGCCGCCACCGTTCTGGAACAGGTGGGTGTAGACGTGCTGGAAGATGATCGTCGAGATGCCGAGCGCCGCGCCATAGGAGAGCACCACGGTCAGGATCAGCAGCAGCGGTGCGACCAGCGCCCGCAGCAGGAGCATCAGGATCAGCAGCACCACCACGAGGACGATCGGGATGATCACCTTGTTGTCTCGGTGTGAGGCCACCTGCACGTCAAGGAACGTCGCGGAGGCGCCGCCGACCAGCGCATCGGCCCCCGACACCCGGTGCACGGCGTCGCGCACCGCGTTGACCTTGTCGAACGCCGCTTGCGACGCCACGTCGTCGGGGACGGTCGCCTTGATCAGCGCCACGCCGTTGACGGGTGGCGTCGTGGCGTCGGGAGTGTCGATCCCGGCCACACCGTTCATCGCGCGTACGACGTCCTGAGCGTGGTCCTTTCTGGCCACCACCATGATCGGGCTGGAGTCGTCGACCAGCCCGTGCTCGGCAAGGAGCGCCTGCCCCTGGGTCGAGCCCACCGTCTTGGTGTACTGGTCGGCGGTCGTCAGCCCGCTCGCGTCGAGCTGGGAGGCGCCCAGTGCAGCGATGCCGAGCACCAGCGCGGTCGCCACCCAGACCCGCCGGGGCCGGGGCGCGATCCAGCGACCGACCTTCGCCCACAGACCCGAGGTGGTGGGCTCGGACGAGCCGAACGCCGGGCGCATCGGCCAGAACATCCAGCGACCGAAGATCACCAGCAGGGCCGGCAGCAGGGTGATCATCACCAGGACGGTCACGATCACTCCGATGGCGTTGACCGGACCGAGACCCGATGTGGAGTTCATCTCGGCCAGCATCAGGCAGAGCATGCCCACGGCTACGGTGCCGGCACTTGCGAAGAGGGCCGGCGCGGCGCGGTGCAGCGCGAAGGCCATCGCCTCGTGCCGGTCCTCGTGCCGGCGGAGCTCCTCGCGGTAGCGGGCCGTCAGCAGGAGTGCGTAGTCGGTGCCGGCGCCGATGACCAGCACGGTGAGGATGGCCTTGCTCTGGCTGTTGACCGTGAGGCCGGCGTACTTGGCGAGGAAGTAGATGATGCCCTGGCTGGTCATCAATGCGACCACCGCCGAGAAGATCGGCAAGATCCAGAGCAGCGGGCTTCGGTAGGTGATGAGGAGGATCAGGATCACCACGGCGAGACTGGCGAGGAGCAGGGTGGTATCGAGGCCCGCGAAGGCCTCGGCGGAGTCGGCAGCCTGCCCGCCGGGCCCGGCGTAGTGGACGGTCACGCCGCTGATCGCCGTGATGTCGTCGAGCTTCTTGGTGACGTCGGGCAGCTGGTTCCAGCCGCCCTTGCCGAAGTTGTAGGTCACGACGGTCTGCGCAACCGCGCCATCCTTGGAGAGGAGGGGTCCGGCGACCGAGCCGCTGACGCCGTCCATCGCCTCGATGTCGGGGATCTGCCCCTTGATCGCTGCCTCGTCCTGAGCCGTCAGGCCCCCGGCGCGGTAATAGACCAGGACCGTCGGGATGTCGTTGGGACTCTGGAACACGTCGAGCTTGTCGAGCGCCCGGGTGGACTCGGCGCTGGACGGGACCCAAGACGAGGCCTGGTCATCGGTCACCTGGCTCAGCTTGCTACCGAAGATCGTGCCGACCACGGCGATGATGATCCAGGCCACCGCGACGACCCACTTGGTGACCGGGCTGGTGAGCTTTCCTGCGAACTGACGATGCATGGGCCCAGTCCAGCAGATGTCACCGATACCCGTCATCGGGGATTCCCCCGAGTTCGTCAGGGGTGTGCCGAATCGTGATCTGGGAACCACGCGAGGCAGTCGGGCCGACCGGGGGTGCGCGCCTCAGCTGAGCTCGATCTCCTGACCCGGCCTGGCTCCCGGCACCGTGGGCATCGAGATGTGGTGCGCCGTAGGCGAGGCCGGCGCGTCCGCCTTCTTGCGCAGGGTGGCGACCGAGACGTGCGGCCACCGGAGGCCATTGAAGTCGAGCATCACGGTCTGGGTGTACTGCAGCTGCAGGAAGTGCCCGGTGGTGTGCGCCTTCTTGACGGTCTCGATCCAGAACGTCGCCGTCATCCGGTTGGCCGAGGCGTTCTCGGTGAGGAAGAACGTGTTCGCCGTGCCCGCGCTCTGCGGGTGGCGGTTCGCCGCCTCCACACGGAGTACGACGGTGTTGACGATGTTCTGGTGGGCGATGGCCTTCTGCAGCACGCGGTTGGGGTTCTTCACCATCGCCTGGGTGATCCCGGGCTGGGTGGACGCACTGGACGGCTCCCGGAACTTGGTCTTCTTCGCCAGGTTCAGCTCGGGGAACGCGTTCTCGGCGTCCGCGAACGAGCCCCTCGCGGATCGGTCGCCGGTGGCGAACGGGATGATGTCGGTGTCCTTGATGACCGGCGGTCCGGCGATACTGAACGCCTTGCCCTGGGCGAGCACCGCGGTGCCGTGCGGGATGGACGCCATCCGCACCACGGTCGGCGGCTCCTTGGGGGCCGTGGTCTTCGGCACCGTCGCCCAGATGCCCGGCTCGAGGTGGATGCCGGCCGAGAGGCTGCTGTCGGAGATCTGCTGCAGGTAGTGCACCCCGAACATCTCGATGTCCGGCTGGTCGAGCCCGCGGTTGGGGATCGCCCCGGGAATCGCCTCGAACTCGAGGGTCTCCGAGGTCAGATTCAGCTCGAGGAAGCGGTCCTGGCTGTCCGCCGGGAAGTGCGGCCGCCAGATCGTGTTGAAGCCGGTCCCGACCCAGGTGCCGGGCAGCGCGGCCAGCGGTCCGAGCGGGTCGTCGATCATGGTGAAGGGGTGCTGCCCGGGGTCGGCGACCGGGGGCAGCGGCTCGAAGGCGAAGTCGTGCTCGAGATTCATCTGTTCTCCTCGTGGTCCACGGGCGGGTCGCGTACCCGGGCGCTTCCTCCTGGCAAGAGCCGTCGGCGCGCCCGGAGATCGCCGTACGGCTGGCGCGTCAGCCGTAGAGGCGGTCGATCACGTCGGCGTACTTCGTGTGTACGACGCGCCGCTTCAGCTTGAGCGTGGGGGTCAGCTCCTCCGACTCCGCGGTCCACTCCACCCCGAGCAGCTCGAACGCCTTGACCTGCTCGGGCCGGGACAGCCGCTCGTTGGCCTTGTCGACGGCGTCCTGTGCCATCGCCCGGATCTGGGGCTTCGCGGCGAGGTCGGCGAGATCGGTGAACTCGATGCCGCTCATCTGGGCGATCACCGGCGCGACCTCGCCGTCCAGGGTCAGCACCGCCACGACGTACGGCCTGTTGTCGCCGAACGCGAGGGCGTGCCCGACGATCGGCGACTCCTTGAGGTGGCTCTCGATGTTGGACGGGGCGATGTTCTTGCCGGCCGAGGTGATGATCAGCTCCTTCTTGCGGTCCACGATCGACACGAAGCCGTCGTCGTCGATCGCAGCGATGTCGCCGGTGTGGAGCCAGCCCTCGGCGTCGATCAGGTCGGCGGTGGCCTCGGGCCGCCGGTGGTAGCCGGCGGTCATGATCGGGCCACGCGCCAGCAGTTCGCCGTCGTCGGCGATCCGCAGCTCGATGCCGGGATAGGCCCGGCCGACCGTGCCGAGCTTGAAGGCGCCCGGGCCGCACGCGGTGGCGCCGCCGCAGGTCTCGGTCATGCCCCAGATGTCATAGATCGGCAGCCCGAGCCCGGCGAAGAACCGCGTCACCTCCAGCGGCATCGGTGCCGACGCCGAGCCGGCCCAGATCACCTGGTCGAGACCGAGCATCGCCCGGATCGGCCGGAGCATGGCCGCGTCCGCGGCCTCGAACCGCGCCCGCAGCTCGGGCGACGTGGTGTGGCCGACCTGGAGCGACTCGACGTACTCCGCGCCGACCCGCATCGCTCCCTCGACCGCGGCCTTCTTGCTCGCGTCCTGCTCCATCGCGAGCATCCCGGAGACCCCGGACTGGATCTTCTCCCACACCCGGGGGACGCCGAAGAACTGCTCGGGGTGCACCTCGCCGAGCGCCCCGAGCAGGAGGGACGGGTCGGCGACGAGGTACATGTGGCTGTCGCCGTAGTGCTGCGGGTTGTAAAGGCTCAGGATCCGCTCGGCGATGTGGGCGTAGGGGAGGTAGGAGACGCTCAGGATGCTGCTCTCCGGCCCGATGATCCGCAGCCCGGCCTCGCAGTCGAAGAGGACGTTGCGGTGGCTGAGCTCGACGCCCTTGGGGTCGCCGGTGGTGCCGGAGGTGTAGAGGATCGTGGCGGGGTCCTCGGGCCCGAGCGCGGCGGTGCGGGCGTCCACCTGGTCGTGAGCGGCGGCGTGGCCCCGCTCGACGAGCGCGTCCCAGGTGGTGAACCGGTCGTCCTCGAAGGACTCGCCGTCGATGCCGATGCCGACGACGGTGAGGACGCCGGACTCCGACGTCAGGGCCGTGCGCCAGCGGTCGAGGTGGTCGCCGGTCTCGACGAAGACGGCGGCCGGCCGTGACTGGCCCGCGATGAACGCGATCTGCTCGAGCGAGAGCGTGTTGTAGATCGACATCGGCACGGCGCCGGCGAGCATCGCACCCATGTCGGCGACCAGGTGCTCGATCCGGTTGGTGGCCATGATCGCGACGGTCCGCCCCGGTTTGACACCGAGGTCGACGAGGGCGGCGGCGACGTCGCGTGCCGCGTCGTACATCTGCTGCCAGGTGTGGGTGCGCCACTCGGCGCGGCCGTCCGCCTTGTCGCTGTACGCCGGGCGATCGCCATACGTCGCGACGGTGGCGGCGAGCGCGTCCGCGACCGTGCGTCCCTCGATGAGCTGCTCGATGTCGGCACGATCGGCGGCGGTGGTGGCCGGGACGGAGGTCATGCCGGTCATGGTGGCACCGTCCGCCAACCGCGGGAAGGGTCCGCCGAGCTCGTAGGCCAACAGGCACAACTCAACTGGAGGGGGAGCGTCGAGCGTGCCGGAAGTGGTCGGCCCGAGGTTGTGCCCGTTCGGCTACGAGGTGCCGCTCTCAGGATGGATGGCCCCGAGGAAGCGCAGCCCCCGAGGCCGAAGAACACCGGGACGAGGTCCGTCAATTGCTCCTGATCGGATCGGTCCGTGGTGATCCGGCCCTCGCCAAGCAGGCGGACATGACCGACTTCGTGGGCTAACCTCGCCGTCAACGAGACCGGATTTCCGAGCTGTCCGCGGCTCACCGCCACGATGAAACGGTCACCGTCTCTGCGGTAGTGGCCAGCCTCACCACTGAACTCGGACGCCAGCGGGACCACGCCGCCCAGGTCCGGGTCAACGTCGTCTTCGATGATCTCGACTTCGATGGAATCGAAAGGCGCACCCATGCGCGAGCAGACGATGGCGAGAACCCGCCTCAGGTCTGCTTCGTCGCCGTTGTAGGGACCGGGTGGAAACACGGAGGTGGGGAGGAGCACCTCGCCGTGCATGGCGGCTTCGCCGAACTGCCCACAGAGCCAGTCCGCAGAGGTCTCGATCCAGGTCCGGGCCTTCGGTGAGACCGGGCACTTGGGCGCGAAGAGCGACACAAGCGGGAGTATCGCGAACATGCCGGGAAATGGGGCGGGAACCTGCGGGCGGGTGCGTGCAGAAGGCGTCCGCCCCGGGTCAGAGGCCGAGCGAGCGGCCGATGATCTCCTTCTGGATCTCCGTGGTGCCGCCGTAGATCGTCTGGACGCGGGAGTTCACGAAGGCGCGGGCGATGGGGTACTCCGCCATGTAGCCGTAGCCGCCGTGGAGCTGGACGGACCGGTCGACGATCTTGTTCTGCAGCTCGGTCAGCCACCACTTCGCCATCGAGGCGGTCTGGGTGTCGAGCTCGCCGCGCACGTGCCGGGCCACGCAGTCGTCGAGGAACACCCGGGCGATGTGGGTCTCGGTGGCCATCTCGGCCAGCACGAAGCGGTTGTGCTGGAACTTCCCGATCGGGCGCCCGAACGCGGTCCGCTCCTTGGCGTAGCGGAGCGTCAGGTCGAGGATCACCCCGCAGGCCATCGCGGCCGAGGCGGCGATCGACAGCCGCTCCTGGGCCAGGTTGGTCATCAGGTGGAGGAAGCCCTCCCCCTCCTTGCCGAGCAGGTTCTCCTTCGGCACGTGGACGTCCTCGAAGAACAGCTCGGCGGTGTCCTGGGCGTGCTGGCCGATCTTGTCGAGGTTGCGGCCGCGCTCGAACCCGTCCATGCCGCGCTCGACGACGAGCAGGCTGATGCCCTGGTGGCCCGCCTCGGGGTCGGTGCGCGCGACGACCACCAGGAAGTCGGCGAGGATGCCGTTGGAGATGAAGGTCTTCTGGCCGTTCAGGATGTAGTGGTCGCCGGCGTCGACCGCCGTGGTCCGGATGCCCTGGAGATCGGAGCCCGCGCCGGGCTCGGTCATCGCGATCGCGGCGATCGTGGTGCCGGCGCACAGCCCCGGATACCACCGACGCTGCTGCTCCTCGTTCGCGCTCGAGACGAGGTAGGGCACGATCATGTCGTTGAAGAGCGGGAACGCGCAGCCGTAGACACCGCGGCGGGTCATCTCCTCGTTCACCACGACGTTGTAGCGGAAGTCGGGCGTGCCGCCTCCGCCGTACTCCTCGGGGAGCTGAAGGGCCAGCAGCCCCTGCGCGCCGGCCTTGGCCCACACCTCGCGGTCGACGATGCCGTCCTTCTCCCACTGGTCGTGGAAGGGCACGGCCTCCTTGTCGAGGAACGTGCCGACCGTCTCGCGGAACGCCTCGTGCTCGGGCTCGAAGATGGCGCGGCTCATGCGGTGTTCCTCTGGTTGAGCCCGTCGAGCATCGACAACGGGCCGATGTCGGTCATGGCGTAGCCGTGCGGGTAGGTGCTCGGCCGGTGGTGGTACGCCGTCCGGCGGGGTGGCGCGAAGCGGAGCAGCACCGCCCGGGCCCGGAGCCCGCGACGCACGGCGGCCACGAACCACGCCGGCTGCGCGGGCATCCCGAGCGCGATGCGGAGCGGCTCGTCCATCAGCGCGATGGTGACCCGTCGGGCGAACGGCCGCAGCGGCAACGGCGCGACCTGGCCGGCGATCCGCAGGGTCGCCTCGGTCACCCGCCGGTTGGCCTCGGTGAACTCGAAGCGCCGCGCCTCGTAGCTGCGCAGGAGCGTGAGGTAGCCGTCGTACATCGTCGGCAGGCCGTTGATCCCCATCAGCTCGCCGAAGCGGGTGGTCAGGTTGGCCAGGCCCTGAAGCTCGACCGGGTCGAGGTCGCGCCAGCCGTAGCTGCGGATCCACTCGACCGGACCGACGATCGTGGTGGCGAGCACGAACTGGAACTCGTCGTTGGGGATGTCGTAGTGGCCGTGGATGCGGTTGAGCCTGCGCAGGGTGGCGTGGCCGCGGTCGGAGTCGAGGCCCTCGACGCTGGACTCCTCCGCGACCAACAGCGTGTCGTCGTACCGCTTGACGCCGTCGTGCTCGAACTCGCCGGTGCGGTCCAGGAGCGCGGAGATCGTGGGGATGCCGTAGTCGCGGAGGAACGCGATCCCGGTGCCCTGGGTGTAGTCCCACGGGAACTCGTGCCGGCTCACCAGCCACGCGATCTCGTCGCGGTCGCGCTCGGGGTCGAGCGTCCGGATGTGCCGCAGGATGTCGTAGCGGCGCGGGTGGGCCACTCTCACGGGACCATCTCCTTGAGCTGGCGGATGGTCGCGGCGGGGTCGTCGGAGGCGGGCATCACCTGGAGGTTGGTCACCCCCGCTTCGGCGAAGGCGGCGATCCGCTCCCGGACGTACGACGCCGGGCCGACCAGGTTGCCGAGCTCGAGGAGGTCGGCGGGCACCAGGGCCTCCGCGTCGCGCTTGTTGCCGCCGAGGTAGAGGTCCTGGATCTCCTTCGCCTCCTTCTCGTAGCCGTACTGGCACATCAGGTCGTTGTAGAAGTTCTTGCCGCGCGCGCCCATGCCGCCGACGTACAGCGCGACCATGGGGCGCACGAAGTCGAGCAGCGCCTTGGTCTCAGGGCCTTCGCCGATCGCGACCATGCCGCCGGCGCAGATCTCCAGCGGGCCGAGGCCCTCCTGCCGCTTCGCCGTGCCGCGGGCGATCGACTCGCCCCACACGTCACCGGACTTCTCCGGGACGAACAGGAACGGCAGCCAGCCGTCGGCGTACTCGGCAGCGCCCTCGACGCTCTTGGGCCCGAGCGCCGCGATGTAGAGCGGGATGCTGGGCCGCTCCGGCTTGGTGAGCAGCTTCAGCGGCTTGGCGAGCCCGGTGCCCTGGCCCTCGGGGAGCGGCACGGTGAAGATCCCGTCGTGGACCAGCGTCTCGCGGCGCAGACCACTGCGGATCAGCTCGATGATCTCCTTGGTCCGGCCGAGCGGCTTGTCGTAGGGCACGCCGTGGAAGCCCTCGATCACCTGCGGTCCGCTCGCGCCGAGGCCGATGATCGCGCGGCCCTGGCTGACGTTGTCGAGGCCGGCCGCGGTCTGGAGCAGGGCACTCGGGGTGCGGGAGTAGACGTTGAGGATCGCGCTGCCGATCTCGACCGTCTCGGTCTTTGCGGCGAGGTAGCCCATCAGGGTGGGGGAGTCGAACCCGTAGGCCTCCGGCACCCAGATCGTGTCCAGGCCCGCCTGCTCGAGCGCGACCACCTGGTCGGCCGCGTCACGCGGGTTGCCGGCGTACATGAGCTGGGTCGAGATCTTCATGGCCACCATTCAACTGTGACAGAACCACTGTCACGGTCGCAAGGGTGGTCACGACGCGAGCAGGCGGCGGAGCATCCCCGCGGTGGCGGGCAGCATCCGGGCGAAGAGGAAGTGGTCGCGCGCCGGCTGCACGGCCCGGTACGTGTCACATGTGGTCAGCACGGTGAACGGGTCGCCCCAGCGATCGACGCCCACGACCGCGCCGGCGACCCGCGGCCCGAGGGCGTGGCAGTCCGACGGACTGTCGAGGTGGGTACGCCGGGTGGTCGCGGTGGCGAAGTCGTGCCGGAGGGTGGAGAGCTGGGCGGGCGTCAGCCGGATCGTTCGATGGGTCTTGTGCCCGAGCTTGCACACCACGGCGTCGGTGACCTGACCCACCCGGGCCAGCGGGCTGTAGCCCTGCAGGTACCCCGCACGGTCCGGACACGCGGGAGGCGGCACGTGGAGCTTCGGCGGCGTGCTGCCGTAGCGCTCGTGGAGGAGCGCGCGGAGGTAGACGTGGAAGACCCGCTTCGAGCCGAATCTCTGGGTGGATCCGACCGCCAGGTCCCAGCATCCACCGTTGTCCCCGCTGATCATGCGGGTCCCGCCGTCGTACTGGAGCACCATCGTCCACGCCGGTGCCCCGACGCCGCCGCAGGCCACGTTCGGGTCGGGCTCATGGACGGGTTGGGCGTTCACGAATCGGACCAGGTGGTCGAGACCGATGGTCAGGTTCCCGCGAGGTGGTATCCACGGGTCGCGGTTGTCGTGGAAGCAGAGCCGCGCGGCCGTGGCGCCGGTCGGCAACGTGTCGGCGCCGCTCATCGGGGTGAGGTCCTCCGGGTCCGGACACGCGAACGGCCTGCTGTCCACCGCGGTCGTGGTCCCGCTCTGAGCGCCGGGCTGGCCAGGGGAGGTGCCGGGTGACGACGATCCGCCACCCCCACAGCCGGCCAGGAGCAGCGCAGAGGCGGCCAACCACGCGATACGAGCCCGGACCCCCATGACGCCTCCTCCGGCTCAGGGTGGGACCGCACGCGCACCCCGGGCAAGCGTCGTCACCGAATCGTTGTGGCGGCTCCATGAGCCGAGGCGTTTCTGGAACAGGGTGTTCTCACAACCGGGCACTCGAACGGGAGCGTTGTGGAACGCGGTGTTCCACAACGTCGCGCTTTGGCTCCCTCTGAACGAGAACACGGTGTTCCACAACCGCCTGGGGCGGGCCCTCAGCGACCGAGGCCGGCCAGCACTTCCGCGCGGGGCAGTTCGCCCAGCAGGCGCCCGGGCACGATCAGCTTGGAGCGGCGTACGCCGGAGCCGATCACGGCCGCCTCGATGTCGAGGCACGCCGCGTCAACCAGCACGCGCCACTGCTCCGGGAGACCGACCGGGGTGATGCCGCCGTACTCCATGCCGGACTCGCCGACCGCACGGTCCATCGGCAGGAACGACGCCTTGCGGACGTCGAGTGTGCGCTTCACGAGGTTGTTGACGTCGGCGCGGGTGTCGGCGCGGACGACGCACGCCGCGACCCGCTCGGCTCCGTCGCGCTTGCCCATCACGACCACGCAGTTGGCACCGGAGTCGAGTGGTACGTCGTACGCCTCGCTCATCGCGGCGGTGTCGGCCAGCGCGGGGTCGATCTCCACGACCGCGATCTCGGCCGCGTGCGGCCAGTCGCGCAGTGCGGCGAAGACGGTCGGCGCGAGGAGCTCGGGATGCGACAGAACGGACAGTGACTCCAGCGACCCCAGGCGCGGCAGCGGCATGGGGCCACTCTCGCACTTCTCATGTAACGCCCCGTTATCCCTAGGAGCGCGCCCGTGTGAGGGCGCCTTGGTGCAGATAACGGAGCGTTACAAGGCGGAGGCTCAGTCGCGGTTGCCACGCAGTCGTGGTGCCGTCGCCACCAGGCCGGCCGCGCCCGCGGCCACCCACGGCACCGGCAGCAGCCAGCGCAGGTCGGAGGCCGAGGCCGCGCCCGACTCGATCAGGGCCCAGATCACGGCCAGCCCGAGGAACGCGATCCCCATCACCAGATGTCCGACGTTGACCGGGTGCCTACCCGACTCGGATGTCGTCTCGTTCATGGTCACTCCTCTAGTTCGAACCGGTCGAGAGGTCGATGCCGCCGACGTGCAGGTCGGCGTCGATGGTCAGGGTGGGGGCCTTGGGCCCGGCGTCGTGCACCGAGTCGACCTCGGTGTTGATGCCGCCCGAGTCCTGCCCGAAGGAGTTGATCCCGCCCGGGCCGCTGATCTGCGCGTGGGTCACCACGGTGACTCCGGCCGGGACCCGGATGTCGAGGTGACCGGCGCCCGCGCTGACGTTGATGGTCCGTCCGTCGAGCGCTGACGGGTCGCTGACCTGGGTCAGGTCGACGACGAGGTCGCCCACGTCGATGTGGTAGCTGTCGTGCACGCTCGCGGCGATGGAGGGCCGCTCGACCTGCCGATGGGGGTGCCACTGGTCGCCGACGGTGCTGCCGATGGTGGCGAAGGCCGCGATGAAGCCGATCAGGATCATCCCGCCGGCCCGACCGAAGAACGCGCCCACCAGCAGGAGCACGCCGCTGAGTGTCAGGACCAGGGCCGGATAGGCCGACGGTGCGACGTCGACACCGGCGAGGTCGGCCGCGCCCAGGGCGCCCAGGGAGACGGCCATCAGCGCGAGCGCGAACCAGAACAGGATAGGCCCGCGCTTGCGGGGGTTCACCGGCCGCGGCTGGACCGGAGGCGCGACGTAGGTCGGCGGAGCCGCATACGTCGCCGTAGCGGACGGGTCCGCGGTGGTGCCGCCCGGCGCCTCCGACGTGGGTACGGCGTGCTGGTCGCCGCCGCGGTGGGGGAGCTGCGTGGCGACCACTGCGACGAGCGCCGCGATCACCAGGAAGGCCCACGGGAAGCCCCCGCCCCACCGACTGTGGCCGATCAGGAGCACCAGGGCGAGCACCCCGACCAGGGCCAGCGCGACGGTGCGGCTGCGCCGGTCGAGGGCGACCTTGGCCCAGTCGTTCCCCTCCTCGGGGATCAGCAGCCAGCCGGCGACGTAGAGCAGCACGCCGACACCGCCGAAGAACGAGAGGACCACGAAGGCGACCCGGACGATCACCGGGTCGATGTCGAGGTGGCGGGCCAGGCCGGCGGCGACGCCGGAGACCCGGCGGTCCTGGCGGCTGCGACGGATCCGGCCGAGGTCGCGGATGTCGTCCCAGCCGACCCGTGGACCGGAGTCGGGTGCCTGGGGTTGAGAAGTCTCGGGCGGTGTCGTGGTCATGCCCCAACGGTGCGCCCTCGGCGCGTCGTACACCATCGGGGAACCCCCTGACCCAGCCCCGCCGCCGCTGCCGGCGGGTCAGGGGTGAGCCGGGGTTTGTCCTCGTGGTCGGTGGCCCCTCGCTCTGCGACGATGGAGGGACCATGACGACGTCCCTGCCCGCGCGCGAAGCGCCCCGTGAGGCGCACCGCGACGTGCGCCGGGCGACCCGCGACATCCGGCAGCCGGTCATCGGCGGAGTGGCCGCCGGGCTGGCCCGCCACCTCGGCGTCCCGGTGGTGTGGGTGCGCGCAGCCTTCCTCATCGCCGCCGTGCTGGGCGGCAGCGGCGTGCTCTTCTATGCAGGACTGTGGCTGGTGCTCCCGGCCGACTCGCAGTTCGACGTGGACGCACCCGGCCTCGAGAGCGCCTCGCGCGGAGGCCGCCGCCCCGGACGGATCCGGCGCCTGGCCGACTCGGGTCCGGCGGTCGCGCTGATCGCGCTGGGTCTCGGGCTGGTGCTCACCGCCGAGGCAATCTTCGGCCACGGCATCGTGTTCTGGCCGCTGGTGCTCGCGGTGCTCGGCTTCGGGCTGCTGTGGCGCCAGGCCGACGAGGCGCAGCGCGCCCGCTGGCTCGACCAGTCCGAGCGGCTCAACCCGGTCCGCGCCGTCTTCGGAGCGGGCGGCTGGGCGGCGTACCTCCGCGTCGGCGCCGGCGTCGTCTTGGTCGCCGGCGCGGTCGCGCTGTTCGCGCTGCACAACGGCCACGTCTCCGATCTGTACGACGTATTGATCTCGGCCGCGCTCGGAGGCATTGGGCTGGGCATCACCATCGGGCCCTGGGTCTGGCGGCTGACCAGCGACCTGGCCGCCGAGCGCGCCGAGCGGGTCCGTACCCAGGAGCGCGCCGACCTGGCCGCCCACCTGCACGACTCCGTGCTGCAGACGCTGGCCCTGATCCAGAAGAACGCCGGCGACTCCGCGACCGTCGCTCGCCTGGCCCGGTCGCAGGAGCGCGACCTGCGGTCCTGGCTCTTCGACGCCACCCCGGCCGGCGACGGCACCCTGGCCGGCGCCCTGCGCGCGGTGGTTCGCGAGATCGAGGACACCTACGGCGTCGACGTCGAGCTGGTCACGGTCGGCGAGGCCGCGGTCGACGAGGGACTCGCGCCGATCGTGGCCGCGACTCGCGAGGCGGCGACCAACGCCGCGAAACATGCCGGCAGCAGCCTGGTCGACATCTATGCCGAGGTCGATCCGGGTCAGGTCGAAGTGTTCGTGCGTGACCGCGGCGCGGGGTTCGACCCGGACGCGGTGCCGTCGGACCGCCAGGGCGTCCGCAACAGCATCGTGGACCGGATGGCCCGGCACGGCGGCAGTGCCGAGATCCGGTCCACGCCCGGCACCGGCACCGAGGTGCGGCTGCGGCTGCCCCGACAGGAGGAGACCTCATGAACACCCTCACCCGTGTGCTCATCGTGGACGACCATGCGATGTTCCGGGCCGGTGTCCGGTCCGAGCTCGGCAACGCGGTCGATGTGATCGGCGAGGCCGCCGACGTCGACGAAGCGATCGCGGCGGTGCTCGCCCACCGGCCCGAGGTCGTACTCCTCGACGTGCACCTGCCCGGTGGCGGCGGTGCCGAGGTGATGAGGCGGCTGTCCACGTCGGGCTCGGTCGACGGCCCGAAGTTCCTGGCGCTCAGCGTCTCCGACGCGGCCGAGGACGTGATCGGCACGATCCGCTCGGGTGCCCGCGGCTACGTCACCAAGACGATAACCGGTCCGGAGCTGGTCGACGCGATCCGCCGGGTGGCCGACGGTGACGCCGTGTTCTCGCCGCGGCTGGCGGGGTTCGTGCTCGACGCGTTCGCGGGCACGATCGAGATCTCCGCCGTCGACGAGGACCTCGACCGCCTCACCGAGCGCGAGCGCGAGGTGATGCGCCTGATCGCCCGTGGCTACGCCTACAAGGAGGTCGCCAAGGAGCTGTTCATCTCGATCAAGACCGTCGAGACCCACATGTCGAGCGTGCTGCGCAAGCTCCAGCTCTCCTCGCGCCACGAGCTGACCCGCTGGGCCTCCGACCGCCGCCTGCTCTGACCGACCGTCCGCGCCTCCCGAACGGGCCGGCGTACGCCGCCTAGGCTGGCTCCATGAAGGTCGTGCAGGTCGTCCTGCTCGTGCTGCACCTGCTCGGTGTGCTGGCTCTCCTGGTCGGTCTGCTGGTGCAGGTCCGCACACCCGAGAAGCGCGTGATCGGCCCGATGCGCGACGGCATCGGTACGACGTTCGTGGCCGGACTCCTCCTGGTCGCCGTGCTCGAGGCGCGCGACCAGAACGTGGACAACACCCAGGTCGCGATCATGTTCTCGGTCGGCCTGGTGATCCTGGTCCTGGTGATGGCCAATGTCCGCAAGGAGCGCATCCCCGACTGGCTCTACTGGCTGATGCTGGTGCTGACCGTGGCCAACATCGCGATCGCCTACTCCGTGTGACCGGACGGCGCCGCCGCACCGGGGGTGCTCGCACGTAGGGTTGCTCCGAGATGAGCGACACCCTGCCGATCCTGGGCTCGACCCTGGGCGCGCCCGATGATGCGACCGATGACGCGACCGCGTCGAAGCGGCCGCGAGGACCCTCCGCGGACGACCTGCTGGCGGGGCTCAACGAGCCGCAGCGTGCCGCGGTCGTCCACGAGGGCACCCCGCTGCTCGTGGTGGCCGGAGCAGGGTCGGGCAAGACCCGCGTGCTGACCCGCCGCATCGCCTGGCTGGTCTCCCAGCGCGGCGCCCACCCGGGCTCCATCCTGGCGATCACGTTCACCAACAAGGCTGCCGCCGAGATGAAGGAGCGGGTCGAGGAGCTCGTCGGCCCGCGCGGCCGGCTGATGTGGGTCTCGACGTTCCACTCCGCATGCGTGCGGATCCTGCGCAAGGAGATCGACAAGCTGGGCTACAGGTCCAGCTTCACGATCTACGACGCCGCCGACTCCAAGCGGCTGATGACCATGGTCATCAAGGAGCTCGACCTCGACCCCAAGCGCTACCAGCCGGGCGCGATCCTGCACTGGCTCTCCACCCACAAGAACGAGCTGCGCACGCCCGACGAGGTCGCGGCCGACACCCACAACAAGTTCGAGGAGGCGTACGCCGCGGCGTACGTCCGCTACCAGGCGCGGCTGCGCGACGCCAACGCCCTCGACTTCGACGACATCCTCACGCTCACCGTGGATCTGCTCGCGACGTTCCCGGAGGTCCGCGAGACCTACCGTCGGCGTTTCCGGTACGTCCTGGTCGATGAATACCAGGACACCAACCACGCGCAGTACGCCCTGATCCACCAGCTGTGCGCCGACGAGCTCGAGGAGAGCTCGGTGGATGTGCCGGTCGAGCGTGTCCCGCCGGCCGAGCTGATGGTGGTCGGCGACGCCGACCAGTCGATCTACGCCTTCCGGGGCGCCAACATCCGCAACATCCTCGACTTCGAGCAGGACTTCCCCAACGCGACGTCGATCCTGCTGGAACAGAACTACCGCTCCACCCAGACGATCCTGAACGCCGCGAACGCGGTGATCGGCCACAACCAGGGCCGCAATCCGAAGAACCTCTGGTCCGACGCCGGCTCGGGAGCCAGGATCATCGGCTACGTCGCGGACGACGAGCGCGACGAGGCCCGCTTCGTGTCGGGCGAGATCGACACCCTGACCGATGCCGGTTCGCGACCCGGTGACGTGGCCGTGTTCTACCGCACCAACGCCCAGTCCCGGGTCTTCGAGGAGGTCTTCGTCCGGCTCGGGATGCCCTACCGCGTGGTCGGCGGGGTCCGGTTCTACGAGCGGCGCGAGGTGCGCGACGCCCTGGCCTACCTCCGGATGCTGGTCAACCCCGACGACGAGGTCTCGCTGCGCCGGATCCTGAACACCCCGAAGCGGGGCATCGGCGACCGCGCCGTCGAGTGTGTGACGTCGTACGCCGCCCGCGAGCGCATCACGTTCTGGGAGGGGCTGCGCCACGCCGACCAGACGCCCGGCCTCGTCACCCGGTCGCTGGTCGCGATCCAGGGCTTCGTGGCCCTGGTCGAGGAGCTCCAGTCGATGGTCGAGGCCGGCGAGCGCGCGGACGTCGTGCTCGAGTCGGTGCTGGCGCGGTCCGGCTACCTCGATGAGCTCGAGGCGTCCGACGACCCCCAGGACGGCACCCGTCTGGAAAACCTCGCCGAGCTGGTGGCGGTGGCCCGCGAGTTCTCCGACGACCCCGTCGCCGGGCCGTCGGCCGACCCGACCGACGTCGACGCCGGCATCGTCGCGCCCGGCCTCTCCGACTTCCTGGAGCGGGTCGCCCTGGTCGCGGACACCGACCAGATCCCCGACGCCCCTCGCGAGGACGACGGCGGCATGGTCACCCTGATGACGCTGCACACCGCCAAGGGGCTGGAGTTCCCGACCGTGTTCCTCACCGGACTCGAGGACGGCGTCTTCCCGCACTCGCGCAGCCTCGACGACGGCGGCGAGCTCGAGGAGGAGCGTCGACTGGCGTACGTCGGACTCACCCGCGCCCGCGAGCGCCTCTACCTGTCCCGGGCCCTGGTCCGGTCGGCCTGGGGAGCGCCGGCCCACAATCCGGGGTCGCGCTTCCTCGGCGAGGTGCCCGACGAGCTGGTCGACTGGCGCCGTACCGAGGCCGACCAGGTGCACTGGCAGCGGCCCGACCTGTCGCGCACGACCGGCGTCGGCGAGCCGACCGCCGCCGGACGCCGCAACTTCACCGCCGCGGCCGCCCGCGCCGACGCCGCGGCCAAGTCCAAGCCCGCCCGCGAGGTGCCGTCACTGGTGCCGGGAGACCGGGTCCTGCACGACTCGTTCGGGATGGGCACCGTGGTGGCGGTCGAGGGCGTCGCCGACAAGGCGGTTGCCTCGATCGACTTCGGCTCGGAGGGCGTCAAGCGGCTGCTGCTGCGCTACGCCCCGGTCGAGAAGCTCTGAAGGAAGGTTCGGCGCCTCCGGCGCCGGTCCTACGGCGTCAGGCCGTGGACCTCGAGCGCGGTGAACGGGTCGACCGGGTCGCCGCCACCTGGGTGCACCTCGAGGTGCAGGTGGGGGCCGGTGACGTTGCCGGTGGAGCCGATGTATCCGATGACCTGGCCGGGCCGCATCACGGTGCCGACGGAGGTGCCGAACGAGTTCTGGTGGCAGTACCACAGCTCGGTGCCGTCGGCGAGGGTCTCGATGGTGCGGTTGCCGTAGGCGCCGGAGTAGCCGACGTCGGTGATGGTGCCGCCGGCCACCGCCATGATCGGGGTCCCGGTCGGGGCCGCGAAGTCGAGGCCGGTGTGGAAGTGAGACCACAGCGGGCTGTAGTCACCGAAGCGGGCGGTGAGGTGGTAGACGCCCGGAGTCACCGGCAGCACCCACTGGTGCAGCTTGATCTTCTGCGCCTGCTTCTCGGCCTTGCCGGCCAGCTGCAGGCGTGCGGCGTTGAGCTGCTTGGCCTGCGCGTCGGCGGCGGCCTGGAGGCTGGTGCCGCTGCCCTGCGAGAGGGTCAGTCGGTTCGAGTCGCGACTGACGACGGTCGCACGACCGCCCAGCAGGCTCGCCGACCCCACGGCGCTGCTGCCCGACAGTGCGCTCGCGGGGGTCAGGTGGTGCGAGCCGGAAGCGCCGCCCAGCCCTGGGTTGACTGCCTGGAGCGCACCTCCGACCGAGATGCCGAGCACGGCGAGGCCCATCAGTACCGGCGCCGGCAGGAGGAACGACGAGCGACGGGTGGCTGCGCGCCGGCCGCCTGGCCGCGTCGCGGGGCGCGGCGCGACCTCACGGCTCACGCGGCCAGGCTTCTCGGCGATCCGCCGGCCGACGTACGGCTCGGAGCGGACCTGCTCGGCGGAGTGACGGGCGACCCTCTTGCCGGTCGGTGCGGAGACGCGCTTGCCGCCCGCACCGGCGCGGTGGTCACCCATGCGTGTGCTCCCGGGGGTCTACGAGATCGAAGCTCTGTGAATCAAAGCGAACCTCGACAGTAACGGAAAGGTCACGGGGGATGAAATCCCCCCCCGCGCGTTCGGTGCATGATCCAGGTCCGGCAGGGCAGCGATGCACCCCGTCGACCGGCGTCGTACGTCGGTTAGTCTGCGGCCATGGCCTCCACCTCTGCGCCCCAGCGGATCCGGATCGTGGTGGCCAAGCCCGGGCTCGACGGCCACGACCGCGGCGCCAAGATCGTGGCCCGCGCCCTGCGCGACGCCGGCCACGAGGTGATCTACACGGGGCTGCACCAGACCCCGGAGCAGATCGTGGAGACGGCCATCCAGGAGGACGCCGACCTGATCGGCCTTTCGGTGCTCTCCGGCGCCCACATGACGCTGTTCCGTCGGCTCCTCGAGCTGCTCAAGGAACGCGACGCGTCCGACATCCGGGTCTTCGGCGGCGGGATCATCCCCGACGAGGACATCCCCTTGCTGGAGGAGCTCGGGGTCGCCAAGGTGTTCACCCCCGGGGCGACGACCGGGGAGATCACCGGCTGGGTCGCCGGCGCCTTCGCCTGACCGGTCCAGTCGTGTGCCCCAGGTCACGCGGACCCGGCTTGGTCGCGCCACGCGGAGCGGGACTAGGGTGCCGGAGGGCTCGTCGACGTCACCTGAGAATCTCTCGTGACATATCGGACCGTCACAGCGCAGCCCGCTGCCGGGCGTCGTACGGAGGTTGGTTGATCGTGGATCTGATGGAGTTCCAGGCGAAGGAGCTGTTCGCCAGGCACGGCGTACCCGTGACGGTCGGGACCGTGGTGACCAGGGCCGAGGACGCCGAGGCGGCGGCCGAGGCGGAGGGTGGCCGGGTCGTCGTCAAGGCCCAGGTGAAGACCGGGGGCCGCGGCAAGGCCGGCGGCGTCAAGCTCGCCAAGGACCCCCAGGACGCCGTCGCGAAGGCGCGCGAGATCCTCGGGATGGACATCAAGGGCCACACCGTGCACCGCGTGCTGATCGCACCCGCGGCCGAAATCGCCGAGGAATACTATTTCTCCTTCCTGGTCGACCGGGCGAACCGCGACTACCTCTGCATCGCGTCGACCGAGGGCGGTGTAGAGATCGAGGTGACCGCGCACGAGAACCCCGACGCGATCGCCCGGGTGTCCATCGACCCGGGGGTCGGCGTGGACGACGCCAAGGCGGCCGAGATCGTCGCGGCCACCGGGTTCGACGCCGACGTCGCGGACCAGGCGAAAGACGCCATCTTGAGGCTGTGGGACGTCTTCGTCAGCGAGGACGCCACGCTGGTCGAGGTCAACCCGCTCGTGAAGCTCGGCGACGGCCGGATGGAGGCTCTCGACGGCAAGGTCTCCCTGGACGACAACGCCGGCTTCCGGCACGAGGACCACGCACAGTTCGAGGTCACCGAGGACGCCGACCCGCTGGAGCTCGCCGCCGCCGCGAAGGGCCTGAACTACGTCAAGCTCGACGGCGCGGTCGGGATCATCGGCAACGGCGCCGGCCTGGTCATGTCGACGCTCGACGTGGTGGCATACGCCGGCGAGAAGCACGGTGGCGTGAAGCCCGCGAACTTCCTCGACATCGGCGGCGGTGCGTCGGCTGAGGTGATGGCCAACGGCCTCGACATCATCCTGAACGACCAGCAGGTCAAGTCGGTGTTCGTCAACGTGTTCGGCGGGATCACTGCCTGCGACGAGGTCGCCAACGGCATCGTGGGCGCGCTGCAGAGGCTGGGCGACGAGGCGAACAAGCCGCTCGTCGTACGCCTCGACGGCAACAACGTCGAGGAGGGCCGACGGATCCTGCGCGCGGCCGCCCACCCGCTGGTGACGCTCGCGGACACCATGGACGGCGCGGCCGACAAGGCCGCAGAGCTCGCGAACAACTGAAGGGCGAGGACTTTTCGATGGCAATCTTCCTGACCGAGAGCTCCAGGGTCGTCGTCCAGGGCATGACCGGCTCCGAGGGGATGAAGCACACCCGGCGGATGCTCGACTCCGGCACCGCGATCGTCGGGGGCGTCAACCCGCGCAAGGCCGGCCAGACGGTCGACTTCACGGGTGCCTCCGTGCCGGTCTTCGGTTCGGTGGCCGAGGCCATCGCCGAAACCGGCGCCGACGTGTCCGTGGTCTTCGTGCCGCCGGCGTTCACCAAGGACGCCGTGATCGAGGCGATCGACGCCGGCATGCCGCTGGTCGTGGTGATCACCGAGGGCGTGCCGGTGCACGACACCGCGGAGTTCCGTGCGTACGCCGAGGCCTCCGGGAAGACCCGGATCGTCGGCCCCAACTGCCCCGGGCTGATCAGCCCCGGCAAGTCCAACGC
>DAINSL010000006.1:0-7653 GCA_036741335.1 Nocardioides sp.
CACCAAGCATTGCCACGATCACGCCGATGCCTTGCGCGGTGAGGTCCGGCCAGTGCATGGGTCAACTGTCTGATGAACGGCACGGTCGTGCGGTTCGACTCGCCGAAGTGGGGCGGACGGGACTCGAACCCGTGACTTGCAGATTATGAGTCTGCTGTTCTAACCGGCTGAACTACCGCCCCGCGCGCACCCTACCGAGCGCGCTGCTTGGCTCCCCTCGGAGCCCGTCGCGATTCCTGCGGGGTCCAAACGGGGTCCATCGCTTGCAACGGGTTCGGGCGAAACTGGGTTTGACCAGGCCATACGTCGGGGCGGTCTCCCCCAGGGCATGAGGGTTATGAGTCCTCTGCTCTGACCGACTGAGCTACCGCCCCGGGAGCATTCTGCACGGTCGAGCCGCCTCGACTTCGCTCGACCACCAGTGACCGGGTTGAATGAGCGTCGACGGTGGTGGTCTCGACTTCGCTCGACCACCGCGCTTCGGGGAGGACGCATGGGGACGACGGCTGCGGACACGCGCACCGGCGTGCCCGACGAGCACGCATCGCGTACGTCGGAGTGGTCCTGGCTGCTGCGGGCGCTCGCCCTGGTCGCGGTCTTCGCCGTGATCGCCTGGGCGCGGTCGCGGCAGGTCGACATCCCGTTCAGGGATCCGCACGGGAAACTGTTCCGCGCCAAGATCGTGAGCACGCTGGAGATGCTGCTGCTGGTCATCGTCGCCGACGCGTTCATCCGGTCGTTCCATCGCGGTGCGACGTGGCGAACTCCGTGGCACACGCTCCGCGAGCGCTGGACGCTGCAGCGCAGCGCGCTCATCCTGCTTGCCCTGGTCGCCTACTACGTCGTCTACCTCTGCTACCGCAACCTCAAGAGCTGGGACGTCCTCAACGCACCCAAGGACGACATGCTCCTGCGGTGGGACAAGTGGCTGTTCTTCGGCCACAGCCCGGCGGTTCTGCTGCACGACCTGCTCGGACAGGACGTAGCGGCGAGGGCTCTGACCACGCTCTACGAGTCGTTCGCCACGCTGGTGACGCTGGCCCTCGTGGCCGCGCTCGCGCTGGCGCCGACGGCCCGCAAGGCCTGGGTGTTCGTCTCGTCGGCGATGTGGGCGTGGATCCTCGGAGTCGGCACCTACTACCTGATCCCGTCGCTCGGGCCGTTCCACGCCGCCCCGACGGAGTTCGCGGGGCTGACCAGCACGTCGATCGAGACCACCCAGGAGAAGTACGTCGAGCAACGCGCCCACCTGCTGGCCCACCCGCAGGCGCACGACGCCTTCGCCCAGATCTCGGCGTTCGCCAGCCTGCACTGCGCGCTGGCCTTCCTGATCTTCCTGATGGCGCGCTACTACGGCCTGCGTCTGGTGTCCTGGCTGCTTGCGGTGTTCCTCGTCGGCACGCTGGTGGCCACGGTCTACCTCGGCTGGCATTTCGCGGTCGACGACGTCGCCGGACTCGCAGTGGCGTGGGTCGCGTTCCAGCTCGGAAAACTGACCGTGCTGGGCTCGGGGAGAGTCCCCCGCTCGACCCTGTCGCCCCCCTAGAATCTCCCCGAGACCGTCGGCGCGAACCGCGGGAGGCCCGGATGAAGACATTCCTGATGATCCTCGTGATCATCTGGTTCGTGATCGGCGCGAGCGCTGCGTACGACCGCGGCTACTTCGACTCGAACGTGCCCCGGACGTGCACGTTCGTCGGATCCGCCGCCCTGACCGTCGTGAGCGGCCCGGTCAACTACTTCGTGCACCCCAAGGCGTACTGCTAGCGGGGACTCATCACCACCGATCCCAGCGGGGGCTGCTCCAGCATCGTTCCGAGCCAGAGGGCGGCGTTCGGGCCCCATTCGGCGAGCTCCTCGTCCGTCAGCGACGGCTGGCACCTGACCCAGGACTCGACCCGACCCAGCCGACCGAGCTGGAGCGCCGCGGGCAAGGCCGCGCGCAGCTCCGGCACCGGCACGAGGTCGCTCCACACCTCGAGCGCCGCCTCGGCGACGCGCCACAGGCGCGGATCGTCGGCGCCGGCATCGAGCTTCTCACCGAGGATGTTCAGCGGGACCAGCAGGACGCCGAGCGGCTCGGTGAGCAGGGCGTCGCCGAAGTCGAAGAACCGGAGCCGGCCGTCCACGTCGAACACGTTGTTCTCGTGCAGGTCGTTGTGGTTGAGCGTGACCGGCAGCCGCAGAGCCGCGACCTCCTCGGCCCACCGGCGTACGACGGGGAGGTGCGCGCGTAGCCGGGCGGCGACGTCGGGGTCGAGGCGCCGCGGGTCGTCCGCGCCCAGCCCGGCGTACTGCTCGACGCGAGCCGCGACATAGTCCGGGGTCTCCTCCGGCTTGAGCTCGGTCGTACCAGCCGCGAGCAGCCCCCGTTGGTGCGGCAGCAGCTCGCGCTGGAGCAGTGCGGCGTCACGGGCGAGGCGGACCCAGTTCTCCAGGTGATCACCGGCCGTCTCGCGGAAGACCGGCCCCTGGTCGGGGGTGAGCAGGAAACCGTCGCCCTCGCCGGCCACCGGCACGACCCGGTCCGGGACGAGCCGCGCCAACAGCGCCAGGAGCGGCTGCTCGAACAGCTGACCCGGACAGTTCTGCTTCGCGAACCAGCTGCCGTCCACTGTGCTCACCCGCCACACGGTCGCCCAGCCGCGCAGCTTGTGCTGCTCCATCGCGGTCACCGGGCCGATCAGCTCCTCGCACCAGGCCCGCAGCTCGTCGCGGAACTCGTCGGTGGCCCAGCGCGACGACAGCGACCTGTCGCGCGGCGGGAGGACGTCGTACCACTCAGGCATCGACGTCCTTGCGCTGCATCTCCAGCTCGAGCTCGACGGGCCGGAACCCCAGCGACCGGTTGATGCGCTGCATGGGGGCGTTGTCGACCGCGTTCCAGGTGTGGATCAGGCGCCGTTCGGGATGCTCGGAGGCGAGGATGCGCAGCACGGCCGCCTTGAGGGCCATGCCGAGCCCGTGACCGCGGTGCTCGGGCATCACCAGCGTGTCGTCCTGCACGACGTAGTCCCGGTCGTGGGGGAGATGGACCAGCGTGTAGCCGCCGAACACGCCGTCGGAGGCGCGGCGCGCGGCCGCCACCACGTCTGTGTAGGCCTCGGCAGTTCGCTTCTCACCTTCGCGAATGCGGTCGACATCGATCACCACCGGCGTGTGGTCAACGCCGCCCGTCGGATGGTCGGTGCCCATCTGCGAGAGCATGGCGGCGTAGGCGTCCACCAGGTCATCGGGAGTGCGGTCGCCCCAGGTGACGACGTCATAGCCGTCCGCACCACCCGGCAGCGAGCTCGACCGCTCGGCGGGGATCGGCAGGTCCAGCACCACATGGTCGTTCCGGAGGACCTCCTCGAAGCCCAGCGCGCTCGCGAACAAGCACCCGGAGGACGGGTCGCCGTGCGAGGGCTGGGCCACCTCGGCGAGGAACGTCGTCCTGCCGTCGGCGCGCGCTCGGCGTACCGCCTCGTCATGGAGGGCACGGCCGATCCCGCGCCGGCGCGCCTCTGGCAGCACGCTGATCTCGAGCTCCGCGAGGTGGAGGTTGTCCTGCTGCGGCCGGCCCAGCGTGGCCGCACCCACGATCCGATCGGCGTCGCGGGCGACCAGCAGGAGGCGGTGGTAGTAGGGGCTCGGGCGACGCGCCAGCTGCTCCAGCTGCGCATAGGTGTGCAGGACGGCATACGACCGGTCGGCGTGGGCGGCCGCCTGCTCGACGTCGTAGAAGTCGCGCAGCGCCGACTCGTCCCCAGGGTCGAGCACGGAGATCTCCGTCATGTGGCAAGCCTTGCGGTTCGGCCCCTGTCCGGCCAAGCGAATTGACGGCATGCTCGACCTCATGGACACGCCACCACCTCTCGAAGCCCTGCCCGAGGACTGGACCCGCGCGCTCGCGATCGTCGCGCATCCCGACGACATGGAGTTCGGCTCCGCAGCCGCCGTGGCCCGCTGGACCGGGCAGGGCAAGGAGGTCGTGTACTGCATGGTGACCTCCGGCGAGGCCGGGATCGACTCGATGGAGCCCGACAAGTGCCGACGGGTCCGCGAGGCGGAGGAGATCGAGTCTGCCCGGATCGTCGGCGTCTCCACTGTGGAGTTCCTCCACCAGCCCGACGGCATGCTCGAGTACGGCGTGCCGTTGCGGCGCGAGATCGCGGCGGTCGTGCGCAAGCACCGTCCCGAGATCGTGATCACCGGCAACTTCCACGAGACCTTCGGCGGCCGCAACCTCAACCAGGCCGACCACATCGCCACCGGCCGGGCGGTGCTGGACGCGGTGCGCGATGCCGGCAACCGATGGGTGTTCCCGGAGCAGCTCGTCGACGGGATCGAGCCCTGGGGCGGCGTCAAGGCGGTCTGGGTCGGCGGCTCTCCGGAGGCCGGGCACGGGGTCGACACGACCGACACCTTCGACGCCGGGGTGGCCTCGCTCGCCGCTCACGCGGCGTACATCGAGGGGCTCGGTTGGGAGAACTGGGACCCGCGGGAGTTCCTCGAGGGGTTCGGCCGGCAGACCGGGCAGCGCATGGGCGTCGCCTTCGCGACGGCGTTCGAGGTCTACCCGCTGGGATGGGGCGACTGATGGCGTACCTGACGTCCGACCCGGCGATCTCGCTGGACGGCTTCATCGCCGGGCCGGGCCAGGACCTCCAGAACCCGCTCGGAGTCGGCGGGATGGCGCTGCACCGCTGGCATTTCGAGCGGGCGGACGAGAACGCCGCGGAGATCGACGCGATCTCCTCAGCCGGCGCCTACATCATGGGCCGGAACATGTTCGGCCCCGGGCGCGGCGAGTGGGACCTCGACTGGAAGGGCTGGTGGGGCGACGACCCGCCGTACCACGTCCCGGTCTTCGTGCTCACCCATCACGAGCGCGACCCGGTCGAGATGCAGGGCGGCACGACGTTCCACTTCGTGACCGGCGGACCGGAGGAGGCGTTGCGGTTCGCGACGGAGGCGGCCGGCGACGGCACGATCTCGGTCGCCGGCGGGGCGTCGACGATCAACCAGTTCCTGCGGGCCGGCCACATCGACGAGCTGCGGCTCCATGTCGCGCCGATCGTGCTGGGCGAGGGCGAGGCGCTCTTCCGCGACCTCGCCGGGCTGGAGTTCACCGTCGCGTCGAGCCGGTCGACGTCGCTGGTCACCCATCTGACCCTGCGCCGCTGAGCGACGGCTCCGTCAGCGCCAGGGGGTGGACCTGACCAGGTCGAGCGCCCGTGACTTGGAGAACGGCTGGCTGCCGATGTGGTGGAGCCAGGGGCGGCCGAACCACAGATATGCGTCGACATGGGCGCGAGCCAGCCGTGCGGTGTCCGCGGGCAGGCTCCACCGGGCTGCGTCGACGTTGGCCGTGGGCGGGATGCCGAGGGTCTCGCAGGTCACCGAGGCCGGTGTGGTCGTCGAGGGGCACACGACCGGGTTCACGGCGTCGGGACCGGTGTAGGTGCCGTAGCGGTAGGGATGCCCGTTGGACGTGGTGTTGATGACGGCCTTCCGGTCCGGAAAGCCGAGGCCGGCCAGGGTCTTGGTGATCGCGCTCGCGCGGGCGACCTCGTCGACCACGGAGTCCTCGTGGGTGGTGTCCAGCGCGAAACCGTGGGCGTACCGGATGCCGCCGCGGACCAGGATCTTCACCGCGGCATCGACGCCCCCGTGGGATCCGAACATCGGCCAGTCCGCGGCACCGGCCTCGATGTAGACGCTCGTGCGTGGCTGAGCGGACAGCACGCGGGCGGCGTAGGCCACCAGCGAGGACGGCAGGGTCGACCCGTGCGGAGCACACAGTGCGAACGGGCCGTCGGGCTGCAGGATGATCGCGGCCGGAGTGTTGCCGAGCGCCGCCGCGAACCGGTTGACCCACCTCTTGTAGGAGGCCTGCTCGTCCTTGGTGGGCAGCCGGGAGCAGACTTCGTGCTCCCAGGGCTCCATCCGGAAGACGGTCAGCTGGACCAGGGCGTCGGGGTTCCCGCCCTGGGCGTTGGCGACGTAGGCGTGGACCTGCTGGGCAATCTTGTCGTTGGGGATCCACGACCCGAACCAGTGGGCGATGGGCTGGTGGGCGATGTAGCCGAGCAGCTTCTTCTGGTGCCCGGTGGCCTGCACGTAGGGGTTCCAGGTCTGTTCCATCGGGCCTTGGTAGGCGCCCCACGTGTAGGCGCGGAACGGGTCGGTGCTTCCCGCGTCGGCCACGCCGACCAGCGCGGGGCGTGCGGTCGTCGTGGCGGGCAGGGCCGGTGCGGTCGGGGTCAGCATTCCGGCCACCGCACTCAGCAGCAGGGCAAGGGAGAGCACCAGGTTCGGCATCGGGGGGTCGCCTTCGGGGGGTGGTGACGCGCCGCAGCTGTCGTCGGCACGCCGGTCTCAGGATGACCCAATCGGAGGCCCCGATTGTGGGAACGCGGAAGTTCGTACGACGGTCTCAGCCGATCACCCTCGGCCAGAGCCACGGCCGGACAAGGAGAAACCGGGCGGCCAAGGGCCGACCCGGTCTCTTTGCTCCCCCGGTTGGACTCGAACCAACAACCCTCCGGTTAACAGCCGAATGCTCTGCCAGTTGAGCTACAGGGGATCGTTCGGAGCCCGCACAGATTAGCAAGGTGACCCGCGGCCCGCGAATCCGGCCTCAGGCGAGTCCGAGGTCGTCGCGTGCTGCGGCAAGGGCGGTCGCAGCGGCCGCCTCGACCACCGGATCGGACGGATCGACCCCGTCGTCGTACTCGTAGATCCACTGCACGGGCGAGCGGCCCGAGGGTGCACGGCGCGCGACCACCCGCACGCCACGGCGTCCGGAGATCGGCACATGGCGTACGACGACGACGCTGGCGGTGACGCGCTCGCGGACCAGCTGCAGCAGCCGGTCTGCCCCGGGCCCGGAGTCGGCCAGCGTCAGGTCGTGCTCCGCGCGCGGCTCGCCCCAACGGCCCACTTCACTGACCCGCAGGCGGGCCAGGTCGCGGTCCCAGTCGGCCGCCTCGACCTGCTCCCAGGGCAACCGGACCGACGGCAGGTACAGCGCGTCGCGGGTGCCGACCACCCAGGCGTCGCCGTCGACCGGCGCCCAGGCCAGCGCCCGCTCCCCCGGCGCCACCTCGACCGGTGGGCGTTCGCGGCGCCCCACCCTCATCGAGGAGGCCTCACGAGACTCCCACGGCCAGGTCGCGCAGCTCGCGGCGATGCTGCTCGAGCGCCACCAGCTCACCGAACATCTTGTTGTAGTCGGTCGCCTGCTCGACCGGGTTGGTCCGCTGCAGCCGCGACTTCAGGGCCGCGATCCGGCGCTGGGCGGTCAGCTCCTGGAGCCGGTAGACGTTGGCGGCGATGAACGCGTCGTCGGCGCCCTTGCGGCTGAGCAGGGGTTCGACAGCCAGCGCCGAGACGGCGGCCGAGACCGCCGGCTCGGTCGCCAGGTCGCGCAGCCGGGACGCCCAGCCGACCTCGGCCACGGCCAGGCCTCCGGCCTGCTCGACCAGCTGCCACACCGCCCGGTAGGTCGGATGGGTGAAGTCGTTGGCGCCCACATCGCGCGCCGTACGGCCCACGGCCGTCGGCTCCTGCACGACCAGCTTGAGGGTCTCGCGCTCCAGCGCGAACCGTGGGTCGCGCAGGTCGGGCAGTGGTTGCTGCTGTGGCTGGGTGGACGGCGCAGTGTCC
>DAINSL010000006.1:7663-47360 GCA_036741335.1 Nocardioides sp.
GCGGGCGGGGTGCGAGGGGCAGCGGCGGGGCGCCCGGCGGCGCGCCGGACCTCGGAGCGCGCCTGCTCGATGTCGACGCCGACCATGCTCGCGATCTCGCGGGCGAACGCGTCGACCTTGGACTTGTCCCGGATCGACGACACGAGCCGGGCGGCCTCGCGGACCGCGTCGACCCGCCCGTCGGCACGGTCGAGGTCGTACTTCGTGACGACGTTCTCCAGCACGAAGCGGTAGAGCGGCCGCCGCCGCGCGATCAGCTCGCGCACGGCCGCGTCACCCTGCTGGATCCGCAGGTCGCAGGGGTCGAGCCCGGTCGGCTCGATGGCGACGTAGGTCTGGGAGACGAAGTTCTGGTCACCGCCGAACGCGCGCAGTGCGGCCTTCTGGCCGGCGGCGTCGCCGTCGAACGTGAAGATCACCTCGCCCCGGAACTCCTCGTGGTCGTTGAGGAATCGGCGCAGCACGCGCGCGTGGTCGTCACCGAACGCCGTACCGCACGTCGCAACCGCCGTCGGTACGCCGGAGAGATGGCACGCCATCACGTCGGTGTAGCCCTCGACCACGACCGCCTTCATCGACCGGGCGATGTCGCGGCGGGCGAGGTCGATGCCGTACAGCACCTGGCTCTTCTTGTAGAGGGAGGTCTCCGGGGTGTTGAGATACTTCGCCTCGATCCGGTCGTCGTCGAAGATCCGGCGTGCGCCGAAGCCGATGGTGTCGCCGCTGGAGTCGCGGATCGGCCACATCAGGCGGCCCCGGAAGCGGTCGTACGACGAGCGGCCGATCGCGACGAGTCCGGCCGCGACCGTCTCCTCGTCGGTGAAGCCCTTCTGGCGCAGGTGCCGGAGCAGGGACTCACCGTCGCGGGGGGCGAAGCCGACCCCGAAGAGCTCGGCGGCGGCCTGGTCGAAGCCGCGCTCACCCAGGAACGTCCGGGCCACGACGGCATCGGAGGTGCCGAGGGCGTCGGCGTAGAACTCCTGTGCGAGCCGGTGCGCCTCCACGAGCCGCTGCCTCTGCGGGCCGCGTGGGCGGTCGTCGCGCCCGTCGCCGTCCTCGCGCCGCAGCGTCACGGCGTACTTGTCCGCAAGGCGCTCCACCACCTCGCTGAACCCCAGCCCGTCGATCTTCATCAGGAAGGAGATGACGTCGCCACCTTCCTGGCAGCCAAAACAGTGCCAGAACTGACGTTGGGGGTTGACGTTGAACGACGGGGACTTCTCGTCGTGGAAGGGGCAGAGCCCCTTGAGCGAGCCGCCACCGGCGGGGCGCAGCGTGACGTAGTCGGCGACGACCTCGTCGATCTTGGCCTTCTCACGCACCTCCGCGATGTCTTCCTCGCGAATTCGTCCGGCCACGGTCGGAGTGTACGGCGGCGCTCCGACACGCAGCCGGGTGGATACAGCACGCGATCCGGGGTACGGGCCTGAGATGAGTACGACGACATCGAGCGCGGACGCCTGACCACCAACACCTGAGGAGAAGACATCGTGAAGAAGCTGTTGCTGCTGGCTGCCGCGGGCGTGGGCTATGTGCTCGGGACCCGCGCGGGGCGCGAGCGCTACGACCAGATCAAGGGCACCGTGAACAAGGTGAAGAACGATCCGCGCGTGCAGGAGAAGGCCCACCAGGCCGTCGACACGGCCCGGCACCAGGCGCCGCTCGTGGCGGACAAGGTCACCAGCGCTGCGGGCGCGGCGGCGGCCAAGGTCACCGGAGGATCGGAAGCGTCCACCACGACAGACCGGCTCAACGCGGACAGCACCGCCGCCCCGAAGGACCACCCCTACCCCCAGGGCGACCTGCCCTGACCCCGGTCCCGAGACGGACGTCAGCCCACCAGTCGCTTGTGCCAGGCCAGGGCGCTGGCGTCGGTCAGCGCGGCCACCTGGTCGATCAGCACCCGGCGCCGGGCCGCGTCGTCGGGAGCCGCCTCCCAGTCGTCGGCGAACGGTCGCTCGAGCGCGGCCGGGCCTGCCGCCACGAGTGCCTCGACCAGCCCGGCGAGCAGGTCGCGTTGTCGCGCCATCGCACGCACGCGGTCGTCGGCCTGCATGACGTAGTGCGCCGCGATCCCCTTCAGGATCGTCATCTCGACCAGTGACTCCTCGGGTACGACGAGGTCGCCCTGATGCCGCAGCAGCGGTCCGGAGTACGACGCGAACGTCGCGGTGCGCGCGGATGCGCAGAACCGGCCGATCAGGTCACTGGTGAGGTTCTTCAACGCCGCCAGCCCGCGCCGGCTGCCGTCGTACGCCGTGTCCGGCCAGGAGCCGACGGACCGGAGCCCGGCCAGTCCGGTCTCGAGCGCGTCGGGGGTGGCGTCCGGGAGGTACCAGCCGCGGACCGCCTCCTCCACGGCGGCGACGTCGAGTCCGGTGAGGTCGATCCGCCCCGCCACGATCCCGTCCTCGACGTCGTGCACGGAGTAGGCGATGTCGTCGGCGAGGTCCATCACCTGCGCCTCGACACACTGGCGCCGGCCCTCGACACCCCGGCGCATCCAGTCGAAGACCGACCGGTCGTCGTCGTACACGCCGAACTTACGGACGACGCGGGGCGAGCCGTCGGCATGCACCCCGGTGGGCACCTCGGCCTCCGCGAGGAGCCAGGGGTACTTCGTGCAGGCATCCAGCGTCGCCCGGGTGAGGTTGAGCCCCACCGACCGGCCGTCCGGTGAGAACGTCTTGGCCTCGAGCCGGGTCAGCAGCCGCAGCGTCTGGGCGTTGCCCTCGAAGCCACCGCACTGCGCCGCCGCCCGGGCCAGCACCCGCTCGCCGTTGTGCCCGAACGGCGGGTGGCCGAGGTCGTGGGCGAGCGCGGCGGTCTCCACGAGGTCGGGCTCGCAGCCCAGCGCCCGGGCCAGGTCCCGGGCCACCTGCGCCACCTCGAGGCTGTGGGTGAGCCGGTTGCGCACGAAGTCGTCGGACTGGGGACCCACCACCTGGGTCTTCGCGGCCAGGCGCCGGCTCGCGGCCGCGTGCACCACCCGCGCGCGGTCGCGCTCGAACGGCGTGCGCTCGGGCGCGGGGACTCGCTTGGGGGGCTCGTCGACCCAGCGCTCGAGGGCGGCGTCGTCGTACTCAGGCATCGAGGGCGAGACTAGCGACGGCCGTCCGGCCGCGGTGCGTCAGTAGACCGAGACGTGCACATGGTCCATGTGGTTGGCCGTCGGTGAACCCCGGTCGGCGAAGAGCCGCCACCCCTCGGAGGCCCGCACCGGGGTCCAGATGTGCTGGCGCCACAGGATGTCGTAGATGTGGAGCTGCGAGGCGTGAGCCTCAAGGAATGCCGCGATCGCGTTCCCGAGCGCCACGTCGCTGGTCATGATGTCAAGCGCCTTACCGTCGGCGTGCTCGCCGCGCGGCGCCCAGCCGCCGTACGTCGTGATCTGCGGGAAGGCGTGGCACACCGAGCGGTAGAGGTAGACCGCACTCGTCGTGAGGCGGTACTCCACCGAGGGGTCCGGGCAGGGGGCCATCGAGAGCCCGGCTGCGGCGACGATGGCAGCCCCGTCGGTCGGCCTGGTGTCGGACAGGTAGCCGGCGGTCACCCAGCGGGCAAGGCCGTCCACGACGACCTCGACCCGGCCGCCGGCGCTGCGACCGGTGACGAGGACACGATGCCCGACCTGGATCTCACCGACCTGCCGGGCGGAGTCGGCCGCCGCGGACCAGAGGTTGAGGTCGGCGGTGGTCCACAGCCGCGTGTGGGCGTCGGCGACGGCCACGGCGGCGGCGTCGCCGGAGGCCGCCGCGGCCTCGGGCGACCGGAGCAGCCCGGCACGGTCGAGAGTGCGCGAGATCGGTGCCTCACGAGGGCTTTGCGTGGCCGACGGGAAGGTCAGCGGGGTGGCGTGGTGCGCGCCGACGAGGGCCTGCGCGGAGGGGTCGGCAGCAAGGACGCCGAGGCCAACGGTCGGGGCGGTGGCCACGACGGCCGCACCTGCGGCGAAGCGGACGGCGCGCTTCCCGGTGAGGGCCGCGAGCCTGCGGGCATTGGGCTCCCGCTTGTGGCGAGGGTGTGCCACAGCGCTGATCCTTTGCTGTTGCTTTCGGGGGGTCCGGCCCGAGATGACCCCAGGGGCCCGAGCTGGGGTCACGATTCGGACACGACCAAAGCAGTCAAGCACACGTGCCGGGGCCGCCCCCAATCCGCCCGCCCCGGATCGGGACGTGTCTCCGGTCACCCGCCGGTGGTCTCGTTGGTGTCCTCGGTGAGGCGGAGGCTGGACCCGTCGGTGTCGTCGAGCCAACCCTCGGGGAGTACGACGCGGCGGCGCGGCGAGCCCTGTCGACCGCGCGGGGTCCCCAGCTCGGCGACCGGGAACGGCTCGTGCTGGTCGAGCTCGGCCAGCAGCACGTCGAGCCCGGCCAGCGACTCGACCAGGGCCAGGGCGTGACGCAGCGGACCACCGGCGCGGAAGCCCTTGAGATACCACGAGACGTGCTTGCGGAACTCCTTGCAGCCCCGCTCCTCTCCCATGTGCTCGGCGAGCAGCCCGGCGTGGCGGCGCATCACCGCGGCGACTTCGCCGAGGGCGGGGAGGGTGGTGGCGGGGGTGCCGGCAAAGGCGTCGGCGAGGTCGCGGAACAGCCACGGGCGCCCCAGGCAGCCGCGGCCGACGACCACACCGGCGGCGCCGGTCTGCTCCACCATCCGGAGGGCGTCACCGGCCTCCCAGATGTCGCCGTTGCCGAGGACCGGGATGTCGACGTGCTCGACCAGGCGCCCGATCGCCTCCCAGTCGGCGTCCCCGCTGTAGGCCTGGGCCACGGTGCGCCCGTGCAGCGCGATGGCCGCGCAGCCGGACTCCTGGGCGATCCGGCCCGCGTCGAGGTAGGTGAGGTGGTCGTCGTCGAGACCCTTGCGGGTCTTGACGGTGACCGGCACGTCGTACGGCGTCGCGGCGGCCACGGCCGCGGCCAGGATGTCGGCGAGCAGCCCGCGCTTCCACGGCAGGGCTCCGCCGCCGCCCTTGCGGGTCACCTTGGGGACCGGGCAGCCGAAGTTGAGGTCGACGTGGGCCACGCCGTACTCCGCGCAGAGGATCTCGGTGGCCTTGCCGACGTACGACGGGTCGGTGCCGTAGAGCTGGACCGAACGGGTGGACTCGCGCTCGTCGAAGACCAGCATCTTCAGGGTGGTGGAGTCGCGCTCGACCAGGCCGCGCGACGTGATCATCTCGCAGACGAAAAGACCAGCGGCCCCTTGCGCCTCCATTTGTTCCAGGCACAGCCGGCGGTAGGCCGCGTTGGTGATGCCGGCCATCGGTGCGAGCACGACCGGCGTGGGCACCGTCAGTGAGCCGAGAGCGAGCGGGGACATGCCCCGATTGTCCGGCGTACGACGGCGCCCGCCAAACCCCCGTGCCGACGTGGTGGGACGTCAGTGCTGCTTCGGATGCTTCTTCGACGGCTGCTCGACCGGTCCGTGCCAGGTGATCGCGTCGTAGTCCTGCGAGGGCCGGAAGCTCATCGCGACCAGCTTCCCGTGCTTCGGCACGAAGTAGACCAGGCACACCGACGTGCGCTTCCCGTGGTGGAACCTGGCCGGCAGCGGCCGGCTCGGGCAGGGCGGGAACTGCGCCTGGAAGGTCGAGGCCTGCAGGAGGGTGTGGTCGTGGTTCAGCAGGTAGAGCGGCACCGCCATGTGGCTGAGGTCGCTGTGGCCGACGTTGGTGACCTTGACGTGCACGAAGTACGGCGTCGACCTGCGCGTCGCGCGATCGAGCCGGAAGTCGCGGAACGCGCTGATCGGGACTTGCTGCTGCCTGGTCACCGCCATCTTGATCACGCCGACGATCTTCTGGTCGGGCCGCCAGGCGACCGTCGCCGCATGGCCCAGACGGAGCTCGCTGCCCTCGGGCGTCAGCGTGATGCCGTTCGGCACGGGAGTCGAGGAGCTCGGCTGGCTCTGGACCGACGACGTGGGGCTGCTGGTTCCGGGGTTCCCCGACGGGGCCGAGGAGCCGGAGCCCGAGCAACCAGCCAGCGCGAGAACCGCGGAGACGAGCACGGCCGCGGCGGGTCCCGAGTGCAGTCGGCCGGTCACGCGGACATTGTGCACGACGGGGCCGAAGTGGTCCGGGACGCCACGAGCCCGGGCCGGTCGAGCGCGAAGCAGGTGGTCAGCACCCGAGCAGACACTGGGCGAAGTAGCTCCCGACCTGGTCCAGGGCGATCCGCTCCTGGGACATCGAGTCGCGTTCGCGCACGGTCACCGCGTGGTCGTCGAGCGTGTCGAAGTCGACGGTGACGCAGTACGGCGTACCGATCTCGTCCTGACGGCGGTAGCGGCGGCCGATCGCCCCGGAGTCGTCGAAGTCGATGTTCCAGCCGTGCCCACGCAGCTCGGTGGCGAGGTCGCGCGCCTTCGGCGACAGGTCGGGGTTGCGGCTCAGCGGCAGCACGGCGACCTTGACCGGCGCGAGTCGCGGGTCGAGGCGGAGCACGACCCGCCGGTCGACGCCGCCCTTGGTGTTGGGCGCCTCGTCCTCCGTGTAGCAGTCGATGAGGAACGCCATCATCGCCCGGTTGGGGCCGAGCGCCGGCTCGATCACGTAGGGCAGGTAGCGCTCGTTGGCGCCCTGGTCGAAGTAGGACAGGTCCTGGCCGGAGAACTTCGAGTGCTGGGCGAGGTCGTAGTCGCTGCGGTTGGCGATGCCCTCCAGCTCCTCGAACTCACGGCCGGAGAAGCCGAAGCGGTACTCGATGTCGACGGTGCGCTTGGCGTAGTGGCTGAGCTTCTCCTCGGGGTGCTCGAAGAGCCGGAGGTTCTCGGGGCGCAGGCCGAGGTCGGTGAACCACCGCATGCGCTCGTCGATCCAGTACTGGTGCCACTCCTCGTCCTCGCCCGGGCGGACGAAGAACTCCATCTCCATCTGCTCGAACTCGCGCGTGCGGAAGATGAAGTTGCCCGGCGTGATCTCGTTGCGGAAGCTCTTGCCCATCTGGCCGATGCCGAACGGCGGCTTCATCCGGCTGCTGGTGACCACGTTGGCGAAGTTGAGGAAGATGCCCTGCGCGGTCTCCGGACGCAGGTAGTGCAGCCCCGACTCGTCCTCGATCACGCCGAGGTAGGTCTTCAGCATCATGTTGAACTGCCGCGGCTCGGTCCAGGCGTTGCGGGTCCCGCAGTTGGGGCAGGGCACCCATGCGTTGATGTCCACTGAATCAGGATCGACGGGGTCGCCCTTGATGCTCTTGCGGCCGGCGTACTCCTCCTGGAGGTGGTCCTCGCGGAAGCGCTTGTGGCAGGCCTGGCACTCGACCAGCGGGTCGGTGAACGTGGTGAGGTGACCGCTGGCCTCCCAGGTCTTCGTGGGCAGGATCACGCTGGAGTCGAGGCCCACGACGTTGTCACGCGATGACACCATGAAGCGCCACCACTGACGCTTGATGTTCTCCTTCAGCTCCACACCCAACGGGCCGTAGTCCCACGCGCTCTTGGTGCCGCCGTAGATCTCGCCTGACGGGTAGACGAACCCGCGTCGCTTGCACAGCGAGACGACCTGGTCGATGACGGAAGGCGGCGGCTTGGCCACGAGTGCTCCATTCGCGGGGTGAGGAGGTCGCGCAAGCAGCGACCGTCTCGAAACCGGCTGGCTGCCGGGCAGTTTCGGTGAACGCTCAGCGTAACGACCCTGCGAGACGGCTCGTCCGCGGCCTCCTCAGTGCGAGCGGGTGCCCGGCCGGTTCAACGCGATGCCCGGCTCGGCGCTCTCGTAGGCGCCGGGCTCGTCGATCGCCCGGCTCAGGGTCGGCACGGCGCCGATCTTCACGTCGTACGACGAGAGGGCGCGGCGGTAGGCGCCTACGCTCTCCCACTCGGTGACCAGGACCCACAGCTCCGGGTCGTCGACGTTGTGGCCGATCCGTCCGGTGAGGTGGCCGCGCTGCTGCCGCAGCGGCTCGAGCGCGGCCGCGAGGTCCGCGCGGAACGCCTCGGCCTCCACCTCGGCCACCCGGAAGCGGTTCACCACGATCACGGGCCGAGGCTAGCGGTCGGTCAGAGTTGACAATGATTCTCAACTGAATGAGAATCATTCTCATGCAAGGAACTCGTGTCGTCACCGCCGCCGCCGTCCTCGCGCTGGTGGCCTTGACGACCGGGTGCGGGCCCTCGAGCTCGGGCAGGCCGACCGTGGTCGCGTCGTTCTACCCGTTGCAGTTCATCGCCGACTTCGTGGCCGGCCGCTACAACGACGTGGCCGACCTGACGCCGCCCGGCGTCGAGCCGCACGAGTACGAGCTGAGCGTCCGGGAGACCGCTCAGGTGGACGAGGCGCTGGTGGGCTTCTTCGAGAAAGGGATGGCGCCGTCGATCGACCAGGCGATGACGAACGACTCTCCCCAGCACACACTGGACGTGACGAGCGTCGTACCGCTCCATGCTCCGGAGCCCGGCTATCGCGAAGAGACCGCGAACAACGAGGACCCGCACTTCTGGCAGGACCCGACGTTGATGGCGAAGGCGGCGGCGGCGTTCGCCAGCACCATGGCAAAGGCCGACGCGGCGCACGCGGCGTACTACCGCTCCCGAGGTGCCGCCCTGGTGAAGGATCTGGACGCCCTGGACCGCGAGTACGCCCGGACCCTGCGGACCTGTCGTCTGCGCACGCTCGTGGTCAGCCACGACGCGTTCGAGTACCTGGGCCGTCACTACCATCTCGACATCGCCCCCATCGCCGGTCTCGAGCCCGACGCCGAGCCCTCCATCCAGCGCCTCCACGACCTGCAGGGCCTGATCGAGGAGAAGCACGTCACCACGGTGTTCTACGAGACCCTCGCCAGCCCGGCGCTCGCGCAGTCACTCGCCGGCGACCTCGGCATCAGCACCGCCGTCCTGGACCCGATCGAAGGACTGACGTCGTCCGACCCCCACGCCACCTACCTCACCCTGATGCGGCAGAACCTGGCCGCCATCGCGAAGGCGAGCCAGTGCTCATGAATCGACCCGCGCTCTCCCTCGACCAGGTCGGCGTGATCCTGGGTGGCCGGCCGATCGTGCGTGACGTCAGCCTCGAGGTGATGCCGGGCCAGATGGTGGCGATCGTCGGCGCCAACGGCTCCGGGAAGTCGACCCTGGTCAAGACGGTCGTCGGCCTGAACCCCCTGGGACACGGCTCGATCGAGCTCTTCGGCACGCCTCTGGACCACTTCACCGCCTGGCAGCGGGTGGGGTACGTGCCGCAACGGTCGAACGTCGCCACCGGTGTCCCCGCCACGGTCCGGGAGGTGGTGACCAGCGGCCGGATCGCCCGGCGACGACCCTTCTGGCCGCTGACCCGGTCGGATCGCCAGACGGTGTCGGCCGCGCTCGAGGCGGTGGGCATGGGCGACCGCGTCGGCCATTCGGTGGCCACGCTGTCGGGCGGGCAGCAGCAGCGCGTCCTGGTCGCTCGCACGCTGGCGGGCGAGCCGGAGCTCCTGCTGCTCGACGAGCCCAACGCGGGCGTCGACCACGCCAGTCAGGAGGCGATCGCGACCACCTTGGGCAACCGGGCCCGAGAGGGCGCCAGCGTGGTCGTCGTACTCCACGAGCTCGGGGCGTTCGCGCCGTTGATCGACCGGGTGATCGCACTTCGCGAAGGGCGGGTGACCTACGACGGGCCGCCGGACCTGCTGGTCGACGGCAACGGCCACGGGCACCACCATCCGCCCGACGAGCCGTCCTGGCTGCCGCCGCTCCAGGCACCGCTGGAGGGTGAGCACTGATGTGGGACCTGCTCCTCGCCCCGTTCATGATCCGAGCGGTGATCGCTGCCGCGGTCACCGGGCTTGCTGCACCCGGGGTCGGCACCTACCTCGTCCAGCGGCGACTGTCGCTGATGGGCGACGGCATCGGCCACATCACGGTCACCGGGGTGGCACTCGGACTGCTCACGGGCACATCACCGACGTTCACCGCGGTCGTGGTCGCGGTGATCGGGGCTCTGCTGATCGAGCTGATCCGAGCCTCGGGCAAGACGTCCGGTGACCTGGCGCTGGCGCTGCTCTTCTACGGTGGCATCGCCGGCGGCCTGGTGCTCGTGCAGCTCGCCGGGAACGGCGCCTTCGCCCTGCAGGGCTACCTCTTCGGCTCGATCACCACGATCTCCTACGACGATGTGATCGTGTCCGTCGTCCTCGCCGGGATCGTCATCGTGGTCAGCCTGGCCCTGATGCCGCAGCTCTTCGCCGTCTCACACGACGAGGAGTTCGCGCGGGCCAGCGGAGTGAGGGTGTGGTTCTACAACAGCCTTATGTCGGTACTGGCAGCGGTGACCGTGAGCGTCGCCATGCGAACCGTGGGCCTGTTGCTGGTCAGCGCGCTGATGATCATCCCGGTCGCGACGTCCCAGCAGTTCGCGCGCAGCTTTCGGACGACCATGCTCGGGGCGATGGTCTCCGGTCTGCTCGCGGCACTCGTGGGCGTCGTGGTCTCGGCGTTCCTGAACGTGCCGCCCGGCGCGACGATCGTGCTCGTGGCCCTGGCCGGCTTCGTCGCCACGTCGCCGGTCGGCTTCCTGCTGCAGCGTCGGCGTCGCGCGCAGGTGCCGTTCGACGCGGCTGTCCTCCAGCCGCATGCGGAGGCCGACGAGTCGCACCCGCACGTGCACGGACCGAGCTGCGGCCACCTGGCCGTCGAGCATGGTGACCACGTCGACTTCGTCCACGACGGCCACCGGCACGCCGTACACGTCACCGGAGAGGGGCCGCACTATGACGAGCACTGAGCCCACGCCTCGCGCCACCCCGCAGCGCCAGGCCGTCCTCGACGCACTCGGGACGGTCGACGACTTCCGGTCCGCGCAGGAGGTGCACGAGATCCTGGCCCGGCGTGGCTCCGGGGTCGGCCTGGCCACCGTGTACCGGACGCTCGCGCTGTACGCCGACCACGGCCTCGTGGACACGCTGCGGCGAGAGGACGGGGAGGCGATCTACCGGCGTTGCTCGGAGACCCACCACCATCACCTGGTCTGTCGCTCCTGCGGCGCCACGGTCGAGGTCGAGGGGCCGGCGGTGGAGCGCTGGACCTCCGCCATCGCCACCGAGCACGGCTTCTCCGACCTCTCCCACACCCTGGAGATCGTGGGCACCTGCGCCGCCTGCGCCCGGCGCTGAGTGGGTCGACAGCCAGCCGTGGCTCACCCACCGCCAGGAGGCGGTCAGGCGGAGCCGAAGCGCCGGTCGCGTCCAGCGTAGATCTCGATCGCCTTCCACAACGCCAGCCGGTCGACGTCGGGCCACAGGACGTCGGTGAAGACCAGCTCGGCGTACGCCGCTTGCCAGAGCATGTAGTTGGAGATCCGGTGCTCCCCCGATGTCCGCCACAGCATGTCGGCGTCTCCGAGCTCGGGTACGTAGAGATGGCGGGCGAAGGTCTTCTCGTCGACCTTGTCGGGGTCGAGTCGTCCGGCGGCGACCTCGTGGGCGATCGACCGGGCGGTGTCGGCCAGCTCGGCGCGACCTCCGTAGTTGACGCACATGTTGAGCGTGAGCACGTCGTTGTGGCGGGTCATCTCCTCGGCGACGTGGAGCTCGCGGATCACCGATTTCCACAGCCGGGGTGCACGGCCGGACCAGCGCACCCGGACACCCATCTCGTGCATCTCGTCGCGGCGCCGGCGGATCACGTCGCGGTTGAAGCCCATCAGGAAGCGGACCTCCTCCGGCGAACGCTTCCAGTTCTCGGTGGAGAACGCGTAGGCGCTGATCGCCTTCACCCCGATCTCGATCGCCCCCTCGACGACGTCGAACAGCGCCGCCTCCCCCCGCTCGTGGCCCTGGGTGCGGGGAAGTCCGCGGGCCTTGGCCCAGCGTCCGTTGCCGTCCATGGTGATCGCCACGTGGCGGGGCACCAGCGCCTTCGGGATCTCGGGCGGCCGGGCACCGGAGGGGTGCGGGTTCGGAGGACGTACGGCGCGCATTATCGGGGTCCCCGCGGAATCGGGAGCGCAGCGAGGGATTTCGTGGGGTGAAGCCTCATCGCTCGACGTACTCCAGGGACCGCAGCCCGCGCTCGAGGTGCCAGTGCAGGTACGCCCGGACCATCCCGGATGCCTCGCGCAGGTGTCGCTCGTCCGCGGCCGCCACCAGCGGCCAGTCGCCGGCGAGCAGCGCACCCATCACCTCGAGCGTGCCCGCGGACGGGGAGGCGGACCCGGGGACCCGGCAGTCGGCGCACAGTGCCCCACCGGCCGACGGCGAGAACCACCGGTGCGGACCGGGATCGCCGCACCGCGCGCAGTGAGTGAATGACGGGGCGTAGCCGGCCACCGCCAGCGAGCGCAGCAGGTAGGAGTCGAGCACCTGGGCCGGTGCCCGGTCCCCGGCTGTCATCGCGCGAAGACCGCCGACGAGGAGCAGGAACTGCTGCAGCGACGGCTGCTTCTCCTCCGACACCAGCCGGTCGGCCGTCTCGAGCATCACCGTGCCGGCCGTGTAGCGGTCGTAGTGGTCACCGAGCTCCGACGGGAACGGGTCGATCGTGTCGGCCTGGGTGATGATGTCGAGATTGCGGCCCTCGGCGAGCTGGAGGTCGACGTGGGTGAACGGCTCCAGCCGGGACCCCCACCGCGACGTCGTCTTGCGCACACCCTTGGCAACGGCGCGCACCCGCCCGTGCTGACGCGTCAGCAGGGTGATGATGCGGTCGGCCTCACCCAGCTTGTGGGTGCGCAGCACGATCGCCTCGTCGCGATAGAGAGGCATCAGGCGCCGCCGAAGGTGGGCAGGGTGATGATGCGGTCGGCACTGGACCCACCTTGGCCAAGCTTGTGGGTGCGCAGCACGATCGCCTCGTCGCGATAGAGAGGCACCCGGCCATTCTGCCGCGCCCGGGATGCGACCCCTAGGACCCGGTCCGGCGAGTGCGGCGGGGAGTGTCCCAACAGCCCAGCGCGAACTCGGCGGCCCTGGCGTTCAGCCGGTCGGGCCACAGCCGCCACTCCAGGACGCTGCCGGCGCGGACGAACACCGAGTTGGCGAGCTCTCGGGCCAACATCCGGGAGTCGGCGAACGCGTGGATCGGGTCGGCGGTGTGCCCGACGATGAGTGCCGGCGCGGTGATCCGCCGCCGTTGGTACGACGACGGCGCCATCCGACCGAAGATGATCCCGTGCAGGATCGCGGCCACCGAGTCCGCGCGCTGGTCCATGGTGTCCAGTGCGATGCCGACCCAGAACGGCACGAGTCCTCGGGGGATCGGCCGGGTCAGCAGCCGAAGACCGTTCACCGTGAACGGCGCGAACCGGGCCGCGAACATCAGGGGGACGAACGCCACGATCCCGGCCTCGAGCGCATTGTCGAGGACCGGCATCTCGATGATCAGGCCCTTGACCCGGTCGGGTGCGGTCGCGGCGACCTCGAGCGAGACGTTGGCGCCCAGCGACGTGCCCCCCACCACAGCGCGCTCGGCCCCGAGATGGTCGAGCAGGGCGACGACCTGGTCGGCGAACGCGGTCATCGAGTAGACCAGCGGATCGGCGGGGCGGTCGGACCGGCCGTGCCCCAGCAGGTCGAGCGTGACCACGTGCAGCCCCTCGGAAGCCAGGGCACGGGCAAGCGGCTCTTGCATCCGGCGCGGCATCAGCTGGCCGTGGATCAGCACCACCCAGTGCGGGCCACCGCCGTACTCGGTGTACTCGAGTCGCTCCTGCCCCGACCCGCTGTCGAAGAAGAACTGTCCGACCCGCTCGGAGACCAACATGGAGCGAAATCTAGTCGCTGTACGGCGCCGACCTTGGGACGCTTGGGCCGTGAGACTGGATGAGATCGAGGCGTACTACGACACCGTGCCGCGCGCAGCGTCCACGACCGAGGAGGTCGGGCCGTTCACGCTCTTCCTCGCCGAGGAAGGCATCGGTTGGCAGTTCTACGCCCGGCCTCGCCTCGTTGGCCACACCGAGTTCACCCCTGACGACGTACGCCGGGTGCTCGACCGCCAGGTCGAGCTCGGCCGGCCTCGGGCGATCGAGTGGGTCGACGAGGTCACGCCCTCGCTGCTTCCGGCCGTGTCGGCCGCCGGCCACGAGGCGGGCTGCTACCCCCTGTTGGCCCTCCCCGACGACACGGAGGTCGCGGTGCCTGAGCGCATACGGGTCCTGACGCCCGACGACCCCGAGCTCGGGCTGGCCGTGGGCGCGGTCTCGGCCGCCTTCGGGGGCACGGACGAGATCGCTGCCCAGCCGGCCGGCAAGAGGCCCGAGCTGATCGCGGCCGGACGGCTGATCGAGGTCGCGGCGTACGACGCGGACGGGCGACTGGTGGGTGGCGGCTCGGCCTCCCCCCGCGGTGACACCGCCGAGCTGATGGGCATCGGCGTGCCGCCGGCGTACCGCACCGGTGGGGTGGGCACGGCGATCACCCAGGGCTTGGTCCGGGCATGCCGCGCGGTCGGCGTGCGGACGGTCTTCCTCAGCGCGTACAACGACGCGGCGGCGGGCATCTACCGGCGGGTGGGGTTCGCCGACGTCGGCACCGCCTGCATCCTCGGGCTCGACGATGAGTGAGGTGCGTCGGCTGGGGCCCGACGACTGGGAGACCTTCCGCGAGATACGGCTGCGCGCACTGGCCGACGCGCCTGACGCGTTCGGCTCGACGCTGGAGCGCGAGCTGCCCTTCACCGAGGACGACTGGCGCGAGCGGCTCACCGGCCCGGTCGTCATCGTGGAGGACTCGGGGCCGGTCGCGGTCGGCGGGATCTTCCTGAACGACGGTGTTGCCCACGTCTGGGGCATGTGGACGGATCCCCGCCACCGCGGCCGCGGCCACGCACGCCGCATCCTCGACGAGATCCTGCCGCCAGACCAGACGGCACAGCTGGACGTCAACGTCACCAACCCCGGCGCGCGAACGGTGTACGAGCGCTACGGCTTCGTCGGCACCGGCGTGCTCGAGCCGCTGCGGCCCGGCTCGGACCAGAAGATCGAGCTGATGGTCCTCCGACGGGGCTGATCAGGCGCGGTTGACCGCGCTGATCACGGCCTTGAGCGAGGCGGTGACGATGTTGGCGTCGAGGCCGACACCCCAGAGCACCTGGTCGCCGACGAGGCACTCGACGTACGCCGCCGCGATGGCGTCGCCGCCCGCGCTCAGCGCGTGCTCGGCGTAGTCGAGCACGCGTACGTCGAAGCCGCTCTCGCGGCCGGGGACCGAGAGCCCGTTGATCGCGTCGACGAACGCCGCGATCGGGCCGTTGCCCTCGCCGGAGAGCGCGTGCAGCGCGCCGTCGACGTAGACGTTGACGTCGAGCCTGTCCTTCTCCCCCGCAGCCGACGACGTGTGCACGGAGTTGAGCTTGAGCGGTGCCTCACGCGCGAGGTACTCCGCGGTGAACACCTCCCAGATCTCGGCGGGGCTGATCTCGCCGCCCTCGGTGTCGGTGCGCTCCTGGATCACGCGGCTGAACTCGATCTGCGCGCGCCGTGGGAGGTCGAGCTTGTGCTCGGCCTTGAGCACATAGGCGACCCCGCCCTTGCCGGACTGGCTGTTGACCCGGATGACCGCCTCGTAGGAGCGACCGACGTCCTTCGGGTCGATCGGGAGGTACGGCGCCTCCCAGGTGACCTGCTCCAGGGGCACGCCCGTCTCGGTCGCCCGGCGCTCGAGATCCTCCAGCCCCTTCTTGATCGCGTCCTGGTGCGAGCCGGAGAACGCGGTGTAGACCAGGTCGCCCGCGTAGGGGTGACGCGGGTGCACCGGCAGCTGGGTGCACCACTCCACGGTGCGCCGGATCTCGTCGATGTCGGAGAAGTCGATCTGCGGGTCGATGCCCTGGCTGAAGAGGTTCATGCCCAGGGTGACCAGGCACACGTTGCCGGTGCGCTCGCCGTGCCCGAACAGGCAGCCCTCCACGCGGTCCGCTCCTGCCATCACGGCCAGCTCGGTGGCGGCGACCGCGGTGCCCCGGTCGTTGTGGGGGTGCAGGCTGATCGTGGTGAACTCGCGCCGCGTCAGCTGGCGGGAGAACCACTCGATCTGGTCGGCGTACACGTTGGGAGTCGCCATCTCGACCGTGGCCGGGAGGTTCAGGATGATCTCGCGCCCGTCGTCGGGTTGCCACACGTCACTGACCGCCTCGCAGACCTCGACGCTGAAGGGCAGCTCGGTGCCGGTGAAGATCTCGGGGCTGTACTCGTAGCCGATGACCGTCGTGTCGAGGAGGTTCTCGCTGTGCTTCATCACCAGCCCGGTGCCGCGCACCGCGATGTCCTTGATCTCGTCCTTGCTCGCCCGGAAGACGACGCGTCGGAACAGCGGCGCCAGCGCGTTGTAGAGGTGGATGTTGGCGTGGTGGATGCCCACCAGCGAGTGCACGGTGCGCTCGATGAGGTCCTCCCGCGCCTGGGTCAGCACCGAGATCGTGACGTCTTCGGGCACCCGGTCCTGCTCCACGAGCTGCCGCACGAACGCGAAGTCCGTCTCGCTCGCGCTCGGGAAGCCGACCTCGATCTCCTTGTAGCCCATCGAGACCAGCAGCTCGAACATGCGCAGCTTGCGGGCCGGGCTCATCGGGTCGATCAGGGCCTGGTTGCCGTCGCGCAGGTCGGTCGAGAGCCAGCGCGGCGCGCGGGTGATCCGGTTGGCCGGCCAGGTCCGGTCCGGGAGGTCGATCGGCTCGAACGCGCGGTAGCGCCCGAACGGCATGGGGCTGGGTTGCTGGGTGTTCAAGAAGCCCTCGTGCTGGAGTGTCATGGTTCCTCGATGCGGATGGGCGAGACGGGCACCGGCGGGCAGCACAGACTCCGCAGCGAGGAGGACCGGTTGTTCAGGCCCCGCTGCGGCAGCGAAGGAGGAGCAGGCTGCGCTTCATGACACCCCCAATGTAGCGGGGTCACTGCGATGCCGCCTCCGCGATCCCGTCCTCCGGACGCTCGGTTGCATCAGGGGCGAGCTCATCCCCTCCGCCACATCGGCCACAGCTCGGGACCGGCCGGCACCTGGATCGGCTCACGCTGCTCGAAGCCGAAGCGCTCGTACAGCGGGACGTTCTCGTGCTTGCTGCTCTCGAGGTACGCCGGCCCGGTGACCCGGTCGAGCCGGTGCCGCAGGAGCGCCGAGCCGATGCCCTCGCCCCGGCGTAAGGCGGCGACTCCGTCGAGGAGAGCGAGGTCGGTACAGCCCGGCGCGTAGTGCGACCAGCGGGCGTGGGCCGCGAACAGCCGGTCGAGGGGACGTCCCGCCGGCACCAGCCAGCGGGTGACGGGATCGTCGTCGAACGCCGCGGACATCACCCGGACGACGTCGCGACGGTCGTCCGGCGTGGCCGCGCGCACCTCCAGCACGGGGCGATGCTAGGGCACGCGCCGCGCGAGCACGCCGAGCCGACTGGGTAGCATCGCGGCCATCTTGTCGCCGAGGGCTGGGGGTCCGATGCCGCACGTCCGGCGTCTCGTCGTCCCGCTCCTGTCCGCCGTCCTCGGCCTCACCGGATGCGGTGGCCACGGCGGGCAGCCGGAGGCCGACTCGACCCAGGCGCCCGACATCGGTGCCTGCCGGATGCTGGGGCCGGACCAGGTCGCCGCGCCCAGCAACGCCACCGAGACCGTCCCGTGCAGCCACGCGCACACCGCGGAGACCTACGCCGCAGGTCCGCTGCCCGGACGGTTCGCGCAAGCGTCGTACGACGACGAGGACCTCGCGGCGTACGCCTATCGCACCTGCTCAATGCGCTTCGTCCGGTTCACCGGAGCCGACGAGAGCCTGGCCATGCGCACGATCCTCAGCTGGGCGTGGTTCCGGCCCAGCCAGGCGGCCTGGGACGCCGGCGCCCGGTGGTACCGCTGCGACGTGATCGGTGGCGGCGACCAGACCCGGCAGTACGTCGACCTGCCCGCCGAGACCAAGGGCCTGCTGCTCGGCCGCCCGGACGACACGTGGATGGTGTGCGCGCAGGGGGCCACGGTCAGCGGGTCGGTGAAGGTGCCGTGCACTGACAAGCACGACTGGCGGGCCGTCACCACGATCGTGCTGGGCGAGCCGGGAGACGCCTATCCGGGTGACAGCGTCGTCCAGGTCCGCACCCGCGACTTCTGCTCGAAGTCGGTCGGCGCCTTCCTCGACTACCCGGTGGACTACGACTTCGGCTACTCCTGGTTCCACCGTCCCGAGTGGCAGGCCGGGAACCGCCGGTCGGTCTGCTGGGCGAGGACGATCTCATGAGGGCCCCATGAGGTGCGTCGCACTGGTGGTGGCCGGACTGGTGCTCGCAGCCTGCTCGTCGCCCGGGTCCTCGGCGCCCCGTGCCGCCGACCCCACCGGCGTGCTGACCTCCCCCACGACGACGCACCCGGCGAAGCCGCCGCCGTCCCCTCCGCCCGCCCATGCCTGCTACCGGCTGAGCTACGAGGACGCGCTGGCCCCGACGAGCGACGCCAGACCGGTGCCCTGCACCGGGCCGCACACCGCGGTCACGTTCTTCGTCGGCCGGTTCGACACGCACCAGGCCGTCGACGGACCCGAGGTCCACCGACTGGTGTCGACGGCCTGCCCTCGTCGCTTCGCGACCTTCGCGGGCGGCACCGTCGACGCCCGTCGGCTCAGCATGCTTCGCACGATCTGGTTCACCCCCACCCTCGAGCAGGCACAGGCGGGGGCGCAGTGGTTCCGGTGTGCCGCGATCGCGCTCCACGACGACCAGTTCCTCCAACCGCTCGTCGGCCCGATCTCCGGGGCGCTGGATCGCGCGCAGTCGCGGCAGCGTTTCGCGCTGTGCGGCACCGCCGAGCCGGGGACCACTGGCTTCCAACAGCGGATCTGCTCCGCCGCTCACGCCTGGCGCTCCCTGCGCACCGTGGACTTCCGTCCGGGCACCTACCCCGGCGTCGACAAGGTCAAGTCCGCCGGTCAGCAGCCGTGCCAGGACGCGGCCAAGGCGGTCGCCAGCGACCCGCTGAGCTTCCGCTGGTCCTACCAGTGGCCGACCCTGCAGCAGTGGCGCACCGGTCAGACGTACGGCGTGTGCTGGGCGCCGATTGCCTGAGCCGCGCCGAGTGCGTCAGAAGCCGAGCTTGCGCAGCTGCTTCGGGTCGCGCTGCCAGTCCTTGGCGATCTTGACGTGCAGGTCGAGATAGACCGGCGTACCGAGCAGCGCCTCGATCTGCTTGCGGGCCACGGTGCCCACGGTGCGCAGCCGTGAGCCCTGGTGGCCGATCACGATGCCCTTCTGCGACGAACGCTCGACGTAGAGGTTGGCATGGATGTCGAGGAGCGGCCGGTCGTCGGGGCGGCCCTCGCGCGGGCCCATCTCCTCGACCACGACCGCGATCGAGTGCGGGAGCTCGTCGCGGACCCCGTCCAGCGCGGCCTCGCGGATCAGCTCGGCCACGAGGATCTCCTCGGGCGCATCGGTGAGGTCGCCGTCGGGATAGAGCTGCGGCCCCTCCGGCATCAGCCCGACGAGCAGGTCGGCCAGCAGCTGGACCTGGTCACCGGACACCGCGGAGACGGGCACGATCTCGGCCCACTCGGTGCCGGTCTCGCGGCCCAGCTCGGCGATGTCGAGCAGGTGCTGGCCGATCCGTGCGCCGTCGGCCAGGTCGGTCTTGGTCGCCACCGCGATCCTGGTCGTGTTGCGCACCTTGGCCAGCTCGGTGACCAGGAACCGGTCGCCCGGGCCGATCTTCTCGTTGCTCGGGAAGCACACGGCCACCACGTCGACCTCGGACCAGGTGGCGTGGACGAGGTCGTTGAGCCGCTCGCCCAGCAGCGTGCGCGGGCGGTGCAGGCCGGGGGTGTCGACCAGGATCAGCTGCGCGTCGTCGCGGTTCACGATGCCGCGCACCACGGTGCGTGTGGTCTGCGGCTTGTCCGACGTGATCACGATCTTGGTGCCCACCATGGCGTTGGTCAGAGTGGACTTGCCGGCGTTCGGTCGCCCGACGAAGGATGCGAAGCCGCTGCGGTAGCCGGGCGCGTGGTCAGCCACCGCGCGCCTCGTCGTACGCCGCCCAGATCTGCTCGTCGCTCTGGCCCGCGGCCTTGCCGGCCCGCCAGATCGGGCCGGGGTCGACGGTCCGTGGCTGCCGCGCGGCCACGGCGCGCCAGTAGCCCATGACGTCGTACGCCGTGCTGGCCAGGCGACGCTCCCGCATCAGGTGCTTGCGGATCGCGCGCATCTGCGCCGACTCCCCCGCCATCCAGAAGTAGCCCTCGCCGTCGGGCCAGTCGATCGACTCGACGACCTCTGCCAGCCGCGACTGCCCGGGCGCGGGCGGCTCCAGCCAGGTGACGTCGGCGCCGTCGGGGAGATAGCCGGTCAGGTCGTCGGAGACCTCCGCCCAAATCCGGATCCTCTGCCGGTCGAGCCGGTCGAGCCGGTCAAGACCCTCGGCGATGCGGGCCATGGCCGGCATCGCGGTGAGGTCGCCGACGAGCAGCACCCAGCCGGCGTTCTCCAGCAGCGTGAACGAGCTCTGCGGACTGGTCACCACGACCCGGTCGCCGACGCAGTCGCCGTTGGCCGAGCCGGTGACCCAGCCAGTGACGAGGCCCTCCTCGTGCACGACCACGTCGAGCACCAGCTCGTCACCGGTCAGGGTGCGGACCGTGTAGTAGCGCACCTGGTACTGCCCGGGCACCACCAGCCCGACCCACTCGTCGGGGATGCCGGTGGACTCCAGACCCGGCGCCGCGAGCACCAGCCGGACCAGGTGGGCCGAGATCCGGTCGCGGCGCAGCACCGTCGCGTCGTACCGCTGCGCCCTGGTGCTCACCGGGCCAAGGCTAGTGCGGTGTGCGTCGGCGGTTAGCATCGCCGGGTGCCCGCCACAGACGTCTCCGCCGCGTCTTCGCGCGACCGCGTCAGCGGGCCCGAGCGGATGCGGTCGACCGGATGGCGCTGGCGCTACGTGCGCTGGGCGGCCTTGGTGGCGTACGCCGCCGGGCTCGCGCTGTTCGTGACGCTCGAGGGCATCCCGACCGACCGACTCGGCATCTACGGCGGCGTCCTGGTCCTCCTCAGCATCGTCACCCTGGGCCGCGGGTGGGCAGCGTGGGTGCAGATGATGGTGGACTGGCTGCCGTTCGAGGCGGTCCTGATCGCCTATGACTACAGCCGTGGCTACGCCGCGCCGTACTCCGCGCAGCAGATCGCGCACCACTCCTACCCGATCGACGACGTGCACAACAAGCTGGGTCTGCCGCTGCACGTGATGTTCCCGATCAGGTTCGACCAGTGGCTCGGCGGCGGCACCATGCCGACGACCTGGGTGCAGGAGCACTTCCACCCGGGCAGCGCCGTGCCGTGGTACGGCGTGCTGGTCAGCCTGGTCTACGTCAGCCACTTCCTGGTGATGCCGACGGTCGCGGTGCTGCTGTGGATCCGCAACCGGGCGCGCTTCCAGGTCTGGATGCGGATGGTGATCGCGCTCGCGATCGCCGGAGTCACGACGTACTTCCTGTACCCCATGGCCCCGCCGTGGCTTGCCGACGACGGTCAGGTGTTCCCGGGGCCTTCCGTCGGGCGCTACACCTCCGAGGGCTTCGACCGGATCGGCCTGCACATGGTCGGCGGGATGGTCAGCCAGGGCCAGTATCTCGTCAACCCGGTGGCCGCCATGCCGTCGCTGCACATCGCTTACGCCACGCTCGCGGCCGGCTACTTCTGGTGGGGCAAGCGCTGGTGGCAGCGGGTGCTGCTCGCCTGCTACCCGCTGGCGATGGGCTTCAGCCTGGTCTACGGCGGTGAGCACTACGTCGTCGACGAGATCGCCGGGGTGGTCTACGCACTGGTCGTGATCGCGGCGTGGCGGCTGCTGCGCCGTCGCCGAAGGCGCACGGCGTCCGAGCCCGCCCTCGCTGGTTGAGGCTCGACCAACGTCAGCCGAGGGCCGACGCGTCTTGCTCGAAGCTCGGCCGAAGCGGGAACCCGTCGTGGCCGTCGGCGTCGGTCTTGGTCGCGAGCACGTGGTGGAGCTGGATCTCGTTGCGTTCGAACGCGAGCCGCGACCCCGCCATGTAGAGGCCCCAGACGCGTGCCGTCCCCTCGCCGACCTCGGCGACGCACTCGTCCCAGTGCTCGGCCAGGTTGTGGCACCAGCCGGCGAGGGTCCGCGCGTAGTGCAGGCGGAAGTTCTCCTCGTGCATCACCTCGAGGCCGGCGTTCTGGACCTCGGTGATGATCCGTCCGGAGCCGGTCAGCTCGCCGTCGGGGAAGACGTAGCGGTCGATGAACGCACCGGTCTCCTGCTTGCGGTTGTGCGGACGGGTGATGCAGTGGTTGAGCAGCCGGCCCTCGGGGCGCAGCCGGTCGTGCAGGAAGCCGAAGTACGCCGGGTAGTTGCGCACCCCGATGTGCTCGGTGAGGCCGATCGAGCTGACCGCGTCGAAGCCGGACTCGGACACATCGCGGTAGTCGCTGTGTCGCACCTCCGCGAGGTGGTCCAGGCCCATCTCCTTGATCTTGTCCTGGCCCCAGGTCGCCTGCTCGCGCGACAGCGTGACACCGAGCGCGGTCACGCCATAGTGCTGGGCGGCGTGGCGCACCATCCCGCCCCAGCCGCAACCGACGTCGAGCAGTCGCATGCCGGGCCTGAGGTCGAGCTTGCGGGCGATCAGGTCGTACTTGTACTGCTGTGCCTGCTCCAGCGTCGCGTCATCGGTCGGGTAGACCGCGCAGGTGTAGGTCATCGACGGACCGAGGACATGCTCGTAGAACGCGTTCGACACGTCGTAGTGGTGGTGGATCGCCTCGGAGTCGCGGGTGCGGGAGTGCCGCATGCCCTCGAGGAGCCGCCGCCAGCGGGGCAGGGTCTCCTCCTTGGGCGGCGGCGGGGGCTTCAGGTAGGACAGGCCGAGCCCGGTCAGCAGCTTCATCGCCTCGGCCGCGGACGGCCGGCGGAACTTCAGGCCCTTCTGCAGCATGACCAGGGCGTCGTACGGGTCACCGGGGTGGATACCGGTGACCACGAGGTCGCCCGTCACGTAGGCGCGCCCGAGGCCGAGGTCCCCCGGCGCCGTCATCAGGTAGGCGAGCCCGCGCTCGTTGCGCAGGTAGAAGCCGAACGGCGCGTCCTCGGGTCCGCTCGCGCTCCCGTCGTACGCCGTGAACCGCAGGGGCAACGGCTCCTTGAGGAGCTGGTCGAACGCATCCGCGATCTTGATCATCATCGTCGCTTCACCGCCTTGTCGTAGAGGGTGGTCAGCCGGTGCTCCGGGTCGTAGCGGTCCTTCACCCGGGCCAGGTGCGGGCCGTCGTACAGCTGGTCGAACGTCTCACGGTCGTAGAACGCCTCGGAGTACAGCGACTTGTGGCCGCCGAGCTCGTGCACCTTGGCCTCGATCGCGCGGTTGCGCGGGGCCTCGGGAGCCTCGGGGCCGACCGCGACGTTGCCCCAGAAGCCGACGTTGACGTAGAGCTCGTCCGGGGCCAGCGGGTAGGTGGGCCACTTCCGGCTCGCGATCAGCGGGCACAGCCACACCGGCCGCATCCCGACCTCGGTGTCGAACCAGTCGAGGAAGTCCGGCAGCCGCTCCACCGGGATCTCGACGTCCTGGACGACACGCTCGGCCTCGGGCCGGCCGGCGCGGCGGTCCAGGAAGGCGCCGATGTGGAGCCGGTGGTCGAGGCCCACCATGCGGTAGTAGACGTCGGAGCGCTTGTACTTCCGCGGCCAGACCCGCCGCACCAGCGGGTGCTGCGCGCCGAATGCCTTCGAGCACCAGAACCAGTCGGTGTCCCAGCGCCAGAGGTAGTCGTGCATCGTCAGCAGGTCGGTCTCGCGCTGCTGGATCGAGCGGTAGTAGATCTGCCCGCCGGTGTAGTCCGAGGGCTTGCTGCCGCTGGTCGAGCCTGTCGAGACCACCGGCTCCTCGGTCCAGGTCGCCAGGGTCAGGTAGCACTCCCCGGGCGCGAACGCGGTGCCGTCGAGCCCATCGACGCGCGTGCCGTCGTACTCCCGGGTCTCGACGATGTCGCTGATGGTCTTCGAGAGCAGGCCTGCGTCGTCGAGGCGCACGTGGCGCAGGGCGACGTACGACGGGACCCGCTCGAGGCGGATCCGGAGCCGGGTGGCGTAGCCCAGGGAGCCGTAGGAGTTGGGGAAGGTGTCGAACAGGTCGCTGTGCTCCCCTTCTGGGCTGGGCCGCGTCGTGACCACCTCGCCGCTGCCGGTGAAGATGTCCATCTCGAGGACCGACTCGTGCGGCAGGCCGTTGCGGAAGCTGGTCGACTCGATGCCGAGGCCGCTGACCGCGCCGCCCAGGGTGATCGTGCGCAGCTGGGGGACGACGTAGGGGATCAGGCCGTGGGCGAGGGTCTCCTCGACGAGGTGCTCGTAAGTGCACATCCCCTGCACGTCGGCGGTCCGGGCGTCCGGGTCGATCGAGACGACGCCGCCGAGCCCCGACACGTCGAGGCCCGGGACCCCGGTCGCGCTGCGTGGCCGGAAGAGGTTGGAGGTCTTCTTCGCCAGGCGGACCGTCTGCCCCGTAGGGATGGCGTCGTACGACGCACGGAGGCGCGCCACTGCCTTCTCATGGGCCAGCTGACCGGTGAGCACGACCCGGAACCTTACTCCGCACCGCCCTTGAAAGGAGCCGGGGTCCGCTTGCGGGATCGCAGGATCAGGTCAGGGCCGCCAACGGGGACTGCTCGTCGTCGCTGCGCCGAAGCCCCGCGGCGGCTGAGGTCACAGGGTCTCGGCGATCGTGCCGCGCGGGTCGCCGAGATGTACGACGACCGTGTCGCCGCCGAGCTCGCGCACGGCTCGCAGGTCGGGGATCGTGGCGTCGCCCAGCCGGACCGCGGCCTCCAGGCCTTTCGCGCCAGAGGAGGCCGCCATGGCCGCGCAAACTTCGAGTGCGGTCAGTGTCAGCGACGGCAGGTCGACCGACGCGGCGGCGTACGTGCGGCCGTCCAGGTCGCGCACCGCCGCACCCTCCGGGGCCTGGGTACGGGCCATCGCGGCGCGGGCCAGGGTGACCAGCTTGGCGTCCTCGGGTGTCAGGTCCGTCATGGTCTCGAGGCTAGTGGGCGGTCTTGCGGCTGCTCGGTGTGAGTCCTAGGTTCGCCGTCAGCGGTCGAAGTCATCGACCCGAGACCGGGAGACCACATGCCCACTGTCGTTGCCACCCATGACGTCAAAGATGTCGACCACTGGCTGTCCTCGCCCAAGCGCGAGGAGTTCTTCGGGCCCCTCGGTGTCACCAACATCCGCACGTTCGTCAACCAGCAGGACCGCACTCACGTCAGCATCAGCTTCGACGCCCCCGACCTGGACGCGCTGATGGTGGCGATGCAGACCCCCGCGGGCGCCGCCGCGATGGAGTACGACGGCGTGCTCGCCGACACTATGGTGGTGTACGTCCAGGAGTAGGCCACTCTCATCCCGCATCGACGGTCAGCCGGCTCGGGCGTGGATCGACCAGACTCCCCGCTCCTCCAGCCGCCACGGTGACGGCGGGAGGCCCGGCCCGCTGCCCGGTGGATCGGGAGCCGAGCTGGTGTAGCGGCTACCGGTGGGGGTCGTGATCGCCACGAGGTGGGCTGGCGCCGTGTCGTCCACGTCGCTGCGCCAGCCCGGCGCTTCCTTCGTGTAGTTGCACGCTTCGCAGAGACCTTGGGCATTCTCGCGCTCGGTCGGTCCGTCGTCTCGGTGCGGCACCGGATGGTCGGCATGGCGGATCGGGGCATCACACCACGGCTTCCGGCAGAACTGGTCTCTCAGGATGACGAAGTGGCGCAGCTGTCCTTCGAACCGACGTCGCCGACTGTCCATCGCCACGAGCTGACGGGTATCGGGCCGCACGAACAAGCGCCGTACCCACGCCTCGGCGCGGGAGTCGCGGAGCAGGCGCCTCGCCTCGGCGGCGGGCAGTGGCCCATGGCCGGCGAGGTGGGCGGGAGTGTGCCCATCGCCCAGCAAGGTCTCCGCGGACATGACCAGATCGACCTCTATCGGAACGTCGGGAGCGGCGGACTGGCCGGTGACCCGCGCGACGAGGGTGTCGGCCATGACCTGCCCCTTGCCGCGGTCGTCTCCCGACACCCGCGCCCGGTCGGCCTCCCGGAGCAGCGCGGCGTACGTCGCGACGCCCTGCGGCGCAGGAAGCAGGGCCGTCAGGTAGGACATGGTGTCGGGAGCAGGGCGGAGCGTGACCCCTCGTTCGGAGACCGCCTTCGCGTGTCGCGCGACTGCGGCGCCCGGATCGGCTGAGTAGGCCAGCTTCCGGACCTCGCGGACGGTCTGGGCATCTCCCCACGTCGGGAGCCGGTCGGCAATGCGGTCGTCGATCGCGCGCCGGGTGTCGGGATCCAGGCACGCGGTCTCTCGCGCAACCAGCGTGGCCTGCCACTCGCTCACGTCACCGCGGCCCATGGCATCGAGCGTCTGCGGCAGCTCGAACACCAGCGCCTTGCCCAGGCCGAGGTCGCGGCCGCCCCGGTAGGGGCTCTCCATGCGCGCGAGTGCGACCTGAGCCCCGACACCGGCGCCCAGTCGCTCGGCCCGGATGGCCTCGGCGCGTTGGCGCCGACGGGCCAGCTGGTCGACATGGACGCTCAGCCGTGCCTGCGCTGCCGAGGCGGCCCGCTTCAATCGCTCCAGGGACGTGATCGCCCCGAGCGCGGCCGACTCGTCGAGCCCGCTCGCGTCCATCTCAGACAGGGCGGCCACCCACGCTACGGCGCCGACCTCGAACGACCGGCGCCCGACGTGCCCTGAGCCGGTGCATGCGATCCCCGAGTCCCGCTTCATGATCTGCACGCTAGACGGGAACACCGACAGTCCGACCCCCCGATCGGGCGTCATCCACAGCAGCCGACCCTTCCGTTGCTCAACCGTGACTGCGATCTGCCCGCGCGTTGGAGCGGCCGGACAGGTCGGAACGCTCCCGGCGCTGGGCGGCACCTGTGCCAGCGGACCCCCAGGCCCTTGACCGGCCCGGCTGCCTCTCCAGAAGATGGTCTCCCTTGGTTGGGTGGTGAGATCGTGCGCGAGGTTCGCGACTGGTTGCTCGCTCGCGACGGAAGTCTGCGCGCGACGCGGCGCGCGGCACGGACGGCGATCGTCATGCCGGCCCTGTTCGCGGTCGGGTCCCAGGTCATCGGGAACCCGACGGTGGCGACGTTCGCGGCCTTCGGGTCCTTCGCGATGCTGCTGCTCGCCGACTTTGGAGGGACGCTCGCTGAACGGCTGGCAGCGCAGGTCTCGCTGGTCGCGGTCGGCTGCGTCCTCATCTCGCTCGCCACGCTGGCCTCGCGTAACGCGTGGGTCGCGGCCGCGGCGATGTTCGTCGTCGGGTTTCTGGTGCTTTTTGCGGGTGTCGTGAGCTCGGCGCTCGCGGCGGCGAGCACATCGATCCTGCTGAGCTTCATCCTGCCCGTCGCTGCACCCGCTGGGCCGGGCGCGATCCCGGACCGGTTGCTCGGCTGGCTCCTGGCCGGGGTTGTGTCGGTGCCCGCCGTGACCCTGCTCTGGCCCGCACCCCGCAGCGAACCGTTGCGCGTCGCCGCCGCAGAGGCGTGCCAGCAGCTGTCGGCCCGGTTGACCGCGGAGGTCGCGCGCTGGCACGGCGAGAACGGTGAGGACGTCGAGGCGGCGGTCGCTCGGTCCGACGCCGCCGTCGCCGACCTGCGCGCCATTTTCCTGGCCACGCCGCACCGGCCGTCCGGTCTGACCACGGCGACGCGCGCCGTCGTTCGGTTGGTGGATGAGTTGGTCTGGCTCAGCGTGATCCTCGACAACGCCGCGGCGATCCGGCACCCACCGGCCGACCCGACGGTACGCGAGGTGAAGGTGGCGGCCGCGGTCCTGCTCGACCACGCCGGGAAGGAGCTCTGGCTCCGGCAGCCCCCGCAAGACAGCCTGCAGGACCATCTCGACGACCTCGTCCACGCCCGCCGAGCGATGGAGGCCGTGGCTCTCGACATCGTGGAACTGCCGCACGCCGGCCGCTCCGCCGAGGAACTCGTCGCCTCGCTCGGCCCGAGCTTTCGCGCCCAGGAGCTCTCCTTCGCGGTCACGGCCATCGCCGCGAACATCGAGATCACCACGGCGGCCGAGGAACGCACCTGGTGGCGGAAGTTGCTCGGTCGGCAACCGCGAGGCCTCGACGGGCCGATCGCGTCGGCTCAGGAGCGCGCGCTCGCACACGTGGATCCGCACTCGGTGTGGCTGCGCAACAGCGTCCGCGGCGCGATCGCGCTCGCCGGCGCGGTCCTTGTCGCGGACCTGAGCGGAGCCCAGCACTCGTTCTGGATCGTGCTGGGCACCCTGTCGGTGCTGCGCTCCAACGCGCTGAGCACCGGACAGAGCGCTGTCCGCGGGCTCGTCGGCACGACGATCGGGTTCGCCATCGGCGGCGTCCTGGTGCTACTGCTCGGAACGAATCACTCGCTGCTGTGGATGCTGCTGCCGGTCGCGATCCTTGCCGCCGGCATCGCACCAGCGGTCTCGTTCACCGCGGGGCAGGCGGGGTTCACGATCACGCTGCTGATCCTCTTCAACATCATCAGCCCGGCCGGGTGGCAGGTCGGTCTGGTCCGGATCGAGGACGTTGCGATCGGCTGCGCGATGAGCCTCGTCGTCGGGACGCTGTTCTGGCCGAGGGGTGCCACGGGAGTCCTCCGCAAGGCCCTGGCCGAAGCCTACGCGGAGTGCGGGGCGTACCTGCGGACCGCCGTCGAGAGCGGCACCGCGCCCGACGGATCACGGATGGAGGCGGAGCCGGCCGCGTCGCGGGCCGCCGCCGCGGCTCGTCGTCTCGACGACGCATTTCGGGAGTACCTGGCTGAGCGTGGCCGCAAGAGACTGAGCCTCGCCGAGGTCGCGTCTCTGCTGACCGGGGTCGCGGGGCTACGGCTGACCGCCCAGGCGGTGTCCGAGCTCTGGTCCGGTAACGAGCCGGCCCGCATCGACGTCCCGCGGGCGCAGCTCGAGGTGATCGTCATGACCGAGCGGGTGACCAACTGGTTCGCCGCGATGGCCCAGGCGATGACCGGCGCGGGAACCGTTCCGCGAGCGTTTCCCAGGGACGGCGCCTCCGACCGCCGGCTCGTCGAGGCCCTTGGCCAGGACCTCGATGGGGTGGCGGGGTCGGACGCTTCGGTCCGGGCGCACACGGTGCGGCTGGTGTGGACCAGCGACCACGTGGACAGCGCCCGCCGTCTCCAAGACCTCGTCGAGCAGCCGGCGCGCACCGCGGCCGACTAGCCGGAGCACGTCGTCAGTCGCTCGCGCCGGGGTGATCCTCGTCGGAGAGCCGGCTGATCAAGACGCTCTCGATCTTGTTACGACGCCCGGTGGCGGCTTCGGCGACGAAGCGCAGGCCGTGGGCCTCCACGTGGGAGCCGGGGATCGGGACCCGGCCCAGGTGCTTGGCCATCAAACCGCCGACACTGTCGACGTCCTCCTCCTCGACATCGAAGCCGACCAGCTCGTCGAGGTCGTCGATCGGGAAGCGGGAGGCGACCCGGATCGAGCCGTCCTCGAGGATCGAGGCCTCGACCTGGTCCGCGTCGTACTCGTCGGTGATCTCGCCGACGATCTCCTCGAGCAGGTCCTCGATGGTGACCAGGCCGGCGGTGCCGCCGTACTCGTCGACGACGACGGCGATGTGCTGGCGGGTGGCCTGCATCTCCGAGAGCAGTGCGTCGACCTGCTTGGACTCGGGCACGAAGAGCGCCGGTCGCATCACCTCGTCGACGCGTTGGGTGAACTCCACGTCGGGTGCCTCGAAGTCACGGCGTACGACGTCCTTGAGGTAGGCGAAGCCGACGATGTCGTCGAGGTTCTCGTCGATGACCGGCACCCGGGAGAAACCGCTGCGCAGGAACAGGGACAGGGTCTGCCGGAGGTTCTTGTAGCGCTCGATGTAGACCACGTCGCCGCGCGGGACCATCACCTCGCGGGCGATGGTGTCGCCGAACTCGAAGACCGAGTGGATCATCGCGCGCTCGCCGGACTCGATGACCGCAGACGCCTCGGCCAGGTCGACCAGCTCGCGCAGCTCGGTCTCGGTGGAGAACGGGCCGCTGCGGAAACCACGGCCGGGGGTGATCGCGTTGCCGACCAGGATCAGCAGCTGCGGGATCGGCCCGAGCACCCGCGTGACGAAGGTCAGCAGGGTGGCCGCGAACGGCGCGATCCGGTCCGCATGCTGACGACCCAGGGTCCTCGGCGCCACGCCGATCACCACGAAGGAGACGACCAGCATGGCGCCGACCGCGGTGAGGATCGTCGGCCAGTTCGCCCCGTCGTACCACTGCAGGATCTCCAGGGTGACGAGGACGGCGGCGCTGGTCTCGCAGAACAGCCGGAGCAGCAGGGCCGTGTTGAGGTAGCGCGCCCGGTCGTCCAGCAGCGTGGTGAGTCGACGCGCGCCGGCCACGCCCTCGCCCACGAGTTCCTCCGCCCGGGCCCGGGAGTACGGCGCGAGCGCGGCGTCGGCGGCGGAGAAGACGCCGGCGACGACGACGAGTGCGGCTGCGGTCAGCAGCCCCGCTGGGCCTCCGATCGGGCCACTCACCGATCCGCGCGCCAGGCGGCGAGCAGCTCGTCCTGGAGCCCGAACATCTCGGCGTGCTCCTCGGGCACCGCATGGTCGTAACCCAGCAGGTGGAGGATGCCGTGCACGATCAGCAGCTCGATCTCGGCGTCGGTGCCGTGGCCGGCGGCCTCACCCTGGCGCTCGGCGACGGCGGGGCAGAGCACCACGTCGCCCAGCACGCCCTCCTCGGGCTCGTCGTTGACCAGGCCGGGGCGCAGCTCGTCCATCGGAAAGGCGAGCACGTCGGTCGGGCCCTCCTTCTCCATCCACTGCTCGTTGAGCGTGCCGATGGTCTGCTCGTCGACCGCCTTGATGCACAGCTCGGCCAGCGGGTGCACCCGCATCCGGTCCATCACGAACCGGCTCAGGGCGGCCAGCTTCGTCACGTCCAGGCCGTAGCCGGACTCGTCCAGGACCTCGATGCTCATGGTGGGGAGGCGACCCGTCACCGGCGAGCGTCCCGAGTGCCCGGGACCGTCTGGTCGGTCGAGCCTGTCGAGACCCGGGCGTCGAACTCGTCGTACTTCGCCACGATCTGGCCGACCAGCTTGTGACGGACCACGTCGTGGGCGGTGAGCCGCTGGAACGACACGTCCGCGAGGCCGTCGAGGATGCCCTCGACCACCTTGAGACCGGACTTCACACCGCCGGGGAGGTCGATCTGCGTGACGTCGCCGGTGACCACGATCTTGGAGCCGAAGCCGAGGCGGGTGAGGAACATCTTCATCTGCTCGGGCGACGTGTTCTGCGCCTCGTCGAGGACGATGAACGAGTCGTTGAGCGACCGGCCACGCATGAACGCCAGCGGCGCCACCTCGATCGTCCCGGCCGCGAGCAGCTTGGGGATCGAATCCGGGTCGACCATGTCGTGGAGGGCATCGTACAGCGGCCGGAGGTACGGGTCGATCTTCTCGCTCAGCGTGCCCGGCAGGAAGCCGAGCCGCTCGCCAGCCTCGACCGCCGGGCGGGTCAGGATGATCCTGTTGACCTGCTTGGCCTGCAGTGACTGCACGGCCTTGGCCATCGCCAGGTAGGTCTTGCCGGTGCCGGCGGGGCCGATCCCGAACGTGATCGTGTGCTTGTCGATCGAGTCGACGTAGCGCTTCTGGTTGAGCGTCTTGGGGCGGATCGAGCGGCCGCGGTTGGACAAGATGTTGAGCGACAACACGTCGGCCGGACGCTCGCCCGGTGACAGAGACTCGGTGCGCATGAGATGAAGCACGCGCTCGACCGTCTCGGTGCTGACGCCCTGGCCGGTGCGGATCAGCGTCACCAGCTCGTCGAGCAGCCGCTCGGCAAGAGCGACCTCGCCCTGGTCGCCCGCGAGGGTGATCCGGTTGCCGCGCACGTGGACGGTCAGGTCGAAGGACCGCTCGATCAGGTCGAGATGGTCGTCGCCCGGCCCGAGGAGGCTGACCATGTCGATGCTGCCGGGCACCACGACGGTGTGGCGCGTGCCCTGGGTCGGTTGAGTCTCTGTCATCAGGCGTCCCATGCTACGGGCGGCGGGGTACGCCGGACCAACGCATTGCCAGTCTGGCTCGTCCTCACGGATGGGTGACGGTGAGGATGCCGAGGCACATCTCGTCCGTCGACCCCTCGCCCCACACGACGTACTTGTCGGGGATGCCTTTGAACGCCGGCAGCCGGTCGCGGAGCCACTGGACGTGCTTGCAGGTGACCTTGAGGGTCTCTCCCGGCTGAAGCGTCACGGGCTTGATCGGCTTGGCCCCCTGGTTGTCGAAGTCCCACACCGGGATGTTCAAGATGGTGCGCTCGCGCGGAGTACCGGGGTCGACCTGGATCTTGATGGAGCGCCCGAGCAGGTGCATGTGCCCCGCCACGGCACGGATCGTCGTCGGCTCGGTGACGGTGCGTGTGCAGGAGGTGACCTCCGACGGCTTGGGCTTTTCGCCACACAGCACGTCGAGCCAGTTGTTGGTCTGGCCGACCTCACCGAACCGCTTGGCGACGTCGGCGATGGACGCCGTCCGGTTGCACAGCGGGTTGTCGGTGTGGCCCGGACGGCAGGGGAGCTCCACCGGGGCCGGCAGCAGCATCGTCTCGAGCGCGGTCTCGTGGGCGCCGGGCGGCGCCAGCCTGAGCACGGTGGACGACTGGTCGGGGCCGGACCCACCGAGCAGGTTGTAGTGCACCTGCATCACGATGCGGCTCCCGCGGGTGAGGGGTACGCCGAAGCCCGGCGGGTAGACCGCCTCCTGCCCTCCGGGCGCCCAGGCGCCGAGCCACGGCGCGTTGTCGAGGGTCGAGCCTCCCGGCAGGCCGCTGTCGCCGAAGCAGGTCCATCCCTCCCCGGGATCTGCGGCGTCGAGGTGCTTGGCCGCCTGCACCTGGGTCGGCTCGACGCGGTAGAGGATCACGTGGTGCACGATGCTGCGGTTGTCAGGGCGGACGTACATGCCCGTGATCGAGGTGTCGCGCACGACGTGCGGATCGAGCAGGAAGCAGCGGTAGTCGTCGGTGCCGCCGTGCGGCGCCGCAGGTGTGAAGGGCGTCGGGATCTGCAAGGACAGTCGCGACTCCCCCGGCCGGAGCGGCCTCGGCTTGGCGAGCTTCACCGGCTGCATGCCGGGCATGCCGGGCATGCCGCTCGCCATCTGCGACGGCCCGCTAGTCCGGGGTGCTCCCGGCAGCGTGGCGGTGTTGCTGCCGCACGCGGACACGAGCAGAAGGCAGCTCCCGACGAGTACGGCGCGGAGCCTCATCCGGGCGGCCACGTCATCGCCCGTCCGGCGAGCACGTGCAGATGGGTGTGGAAGACGCTCTGCCCCGCCTCGGCGCCGGTGTTGAGGACCATGCGGTAGCTGTCGTGCCCCGCGTCCGTGGCGACGTCGCGCGCGACGCGGACCAGCTCGGCCACGGTGTCGGGCGTGCTGTCGGCGAGCGCGGCGGCGTTCGCGGAGTGCTCCCGCGAGACGACCAGCACGTGCAGGGGTGCCTGCGGGTCGAGGTCACGGAAGGCCAGCGCCGAATCCGTCTCGTGGACGACGTCGGCCGGGATCGTGCCGGCCACGATCGCGCAGAAGACGCAGTCGTCGGCCATGCGGCACATGCTGTCACGAAAGGTCCGGGGCCACGCGGGTAAACCCCGGGGGCGAGCCCCGCGTGCTACTAGCGTGATCGGACATGCGGAAGTGCGGCTGATGCCCGCTGCGAGAGCCGGCTGGAGCGCCGACGAGGCGCTCGAGCAGCTCTACGGCGCGCACTGGCGTCAGCTGGTACGCCTGGCCGTGCTGCTGGTGCGTGACGAGGGCGCCGCAGAGGAGATCGTCCAGGACTGCTTCGTCGCCGTGCACGCACGGTGGGGGCGGCTCCGCGACCCGGACAAGGCGCTGGCCTATCTCCGGCAGACCGTGGTCAACCGCTCCCGGTCACATCTGCGCCACCTCACCGTGGTCCGGCGTCACGCCGAGCGCCAAGGCGCGGCGCCGCCGGCCGCGGGCGCCGACCAGCCGTCGTACGACGCGGCGCGGCGTACGACGATCCTGGACGCGCTGCGGCGACTGCCACGCCGCCAGCGTGAGGTGCTGGCGCTGCGTTACTACCTCGACCTCTCCGAGGCCGAGATCGCCGAGTTGCTCGGCATCAGCCGCGGCGCCGTGAAGAGCCATGCCTCGCGGGGCGCCGCCACGCTGCGAACCGACCTTGCTTCCACTCTCGAGGAGATCCGATGAACGACGACCAGCTGCGACGGCTGCTCTCCGACGCCGTGTCCGACGTCGAGCCGCAGGACCGCCTCGCCCAGATCCGTGATTCCGTCCGCTCCGACCCGAAGGTGGTTCCGATGTCACGCACCCGCCCCTGGACCTACGCCGCCGGTGGCGTCATCGCCACCGCCGCCGTGATCGGGGTCATCGCGTTCGCCGCCGGTGCCCTGCCGGGCAGCAACAACGCCGACGACAACGGCCCGGTGGGCCCGGGCCCGACGGGCCACCACACCACGGCGCCAGTCAGCCCTCCGACGTCATCGACGCCGACGTCGTCGGCCACGACGGGCTCGCAGGACAGCAATGCGTACGCCGTGTACTACATCGGTGACGACCCGGCCGGGAAGCCGGTGCTGTTCCGCGAGTTCCACCGCGGCTCCGCCGCCACCGAAACGGCCGCCCTGGCCGTCGCGGACCTCGGGTCCATGCCGCTCGACCCCGACTACAGGACTCCCTGGCGGGCGGGCGACCTCACCGGCGCCACGGTGAACTCCGGTGTCATCGACGTGACCCTCGGCAGCGCCGCCGTGCACGATCGTCCGGCCGGCATGAGTGCGGCGTACGCGAACGCCGCGGTCGAGCAGGTCATCTACACGGTGCAGGGTGCCTTCCAGGGCCGGATGCCCGTCCAGTTCATGCTCGGCGGCAACCCCGTCGACCGGGTCCTGGGCGTGGCCACCTCGGAGCCGCTCAGCCAGGGCAAGGTGCTCCAGGTGTGCTCACGGATGAGCATCTCCTCGCCCAACGAGGGCGACCAGGTGTCCGGGATGCTGACCGTGACCGGCGTCAACAACGGCTACGAGGCCACCGCGGTGGTCTACCTCCTGCGCGACGGCAGCGACAAGCACCTCTTGGTGTCGCCCACCATGGCCACCGGCTGGCAGGCCGACAAGCTGTTCCCCTGGACGGTCAACCTGGAGCTGTCGAAGGTGCCGCCCGGCCAGTACACCCTGGTCGCCGCCAACGACGACCCCTCCGGCCAGGGCAACCCGGAGACCGACACCCGCACGATCATCGTCAAGTAACCCCCGACCGGTCAGGCCCAGCGACTCGTGCGGGAGAGCAACGCCGCACACGCGGCCAGGCCGGCGGTGGAGGTTCGCAGCACCTCTGCGCCGAGCCGTACCTGCACCGCGCCCGCCTCGGCGAAGGCCGCCACCTCTTCGTCCGTGAGCCCGCCCTCAGGACCGACGACAACGACGAAGCGACCGCTTGCGGGTACGTCGAGCGAAGCCAGCGAGGTGGTCGCCTCCTCGTGCAGGACGACGGCCAGGTCGGCACCGACGACCAGGGCGACCACCTCGGTCGTCGAGGCGAGCTCCGCGACCGCGGGGAACCACGAGCGCCGAGACTGCTTGGCCGCCTCACGGGCCGTGCTCCGCCACCGGGCCAGGGACTTGGCCGCCCTCTCGCCGCGCCACACCGCGACCGACCGGGCCGCCGCCCAGGGCACGATGGTCGACACCCCGATCTCGGTGACGACCTCGACCGCGAGCTCGCCACGGTCGCCCTTCGGCAGGGCCTGGACGACGGTGAGGGCTGGGTCCGGCTCCGGATCGGTCCGTACGTCGGTCACCTCGACGCTCAGCTCCCGCTTCCCGGTCGCGACGACCGCGCCGGTCACGGTGGTACCGGTGCCGTCGGTGAGGGCGATGCCCTCTCCCACCCGGAGCCGGCGTACCGCGACCGCGTGATAGGCCTCGTCGCCCTCGACCGGCACCGTGTCACCAGGGCGTACGCCGACCAGCGACGCGACCCAGTGCACGGGCAGGGACATCGGACTCTCAGTGCCCGTTGAAGGCGTCGCGGATCCGGCCGAAGACCGAGGGCCGGACACCGGGCGAGAGGTTGCCGTCGGGCTTCTCCTCACCGCGGATCGCCGCCAGCTCGCGGAGCAGCTCCTCCTGACGCGGGTCCAGCCGGGTGGGCGTGTCGACAACCACCGTGACGACCAGGTCGCCGCGTCCGCCACGCAGACCGGGCACCCCACGACCTCGGAGCGTGTGCTGGCTGCCCGACTGGGTGCCAGCCCGGACCTCCAGCTCGAAGGTCGTCTCCACCCCGGAACCGGCACCGGACTCGGTGTCCGCCTCGAGGGTGGGCAGCGTCAGCGTCGTGCCGAGCGCGGCGGCGGTCATCGGTACACTGACCGTGAAGTGCAGCGTGGTGCCGTCACGGGTGAACACCGGATGCTGGGCCACCAGCACCTCGACGTAGAGGTCGCCCGGGGGCCCGCCGCCGGCACCGACCTCGCCCTGGCCCGCCAGCTGCACGCGGGTGCCGTGGTCGACCCCGGCCGGGATCTTGACCGTGATCGAACGGCGCGCGCGCACCCGCCCCTCGCCCGAGCACTCCCGGCAGGGGTCGCGGATGAGCGTGCCGTAGCCCCGGCAGGCGGAGCACGGCCGCAGCGTGCGGATCTCGCCGAGGAACGACCGCTGCACGTGCGCGACCTCGCCGGAGCCGCGGCACGTCTCGCACGGGATCGGGTGGGTGCCCGGCGCCGTGCCTTCGCCCTGGCACGTCGTACAGACCACGGCGGTGTCCACCTTCAGCTCGCGCGAGACGCCGAACGCAGCTTCCGCGAGCGACACCTCCATCCGGATCAGGGCGTCCTGACCACGATGGACCCGGGGGCGTGGGCCTCGTCCCTGGGCACCGGGGGCACCCTGCCCGCCGAAGAACGCGTCCATGATGTCGGTGAACGAGAAGCCCGCACCGAAGCCGCCGGCACCCGCGAAGGCGTCACCACCGCGGTCGTAGACGGCCCGCTTCTCGGGGTCGCTGAGGATCTCGTAGGCGCGGGAGATCTCCTTGAACCTCTCCTGCGTCGCCGGGTCGGGATTGACGTCCGGATGCAGCTGTCGCGCCAGCCGGCGATAGGACTTCTTGATCGAGTCCGCGTCGGCGTCTCGGGACACGCCCAGCAGGTCGTAGAGGTCGGGATCGGGAGACATGTCCTCAGGCTTCGTCCAGGATGCGGGAGACGTAACGGGCGACCGCACGGACCGACGCCATCGTGCCGGGGTAGTCCATGCGGGTGGGCCCGACCACGCCGAGGTTGCCGACGGCCTCCTCGCCCGGCCCGTAGCCGGTCGCGACGACGCTCGTGGTGGCGAACTCCCGGTAGGGACCCTCATGACCGATCCGCACGGTCACCGCGCCACCGGTCTGGGCCTCGCCCAGCAGCTTGAGCAGGACGACGTGCTCCTCCAGTGCCTCGAGCAGCGGCCGCACGGACAGCTCGAAGCTGTCGCCGAAGCGGGCCAGGTTGGCGGTGCCGCCGACGGCGATCCGCTCGGAGGACCGGTGGTCCGACATCGCGTCCACCAGCGAGTCCACGACCCGTGCCTGGGGCGCGCCGTCCTCGTCGGGGGGCGGCACGAGCTCACCGAGCGCGGTCGTCGCGTCGGCGATGATCCGCCCGGTGACCGCGGCCGCGACCCGGCTCCGGATCGCGGCCGCCGCGTCGTCGTCCAGGGTCCGGTCGAGCTCGACGAGTCGCTGCTCCACGCGGCCGGTGCTGAGGATCGCCACGACCAGCAGGCGGGTGTCGGTGAGCGCGACCAGGTCGACGTGGCGGACCGTCGCGCGGGAGAGCGTGGGGTACTGCACGAGCGCGACCTGATGGGTCAGCTGGGCGAGCAGGCGTACGGACCGGCGTACGACGTCGTCCACGTCGACCGCGCCGTCGAGGATGGTCGCGATCGCACGCTTCTCGGCGGCACTCATCGGCTTGATCGTGGTCAGCCGGTCGACGAAGAGGCGGTAGCCCTTGTCGGTCGGCACGCGGCCGGCGCTGGTGTGGGGCTGGGTGATCAGCCCCTCCTCCTCGAGCGCCGCCATGTCGTTGCGCACGGTCGCCGGGGAGACACCGAGCCCGTGCCGCTCGACGAGTGCCTTGGAGCCCACGGGCTCCTGGGTCGCGACGTAGTCCTCGACGATGGCCCGGAGCACGGCGAGCCGACGCTCGTCTTGCATCGTCACCTCCGCAGCAACCGGACCGGCTGGCACTCACCGCCGGGGAGTGCCAAGACTACTAGGATCGCGGTCGTGCAGGGGTTCCTCGAGGTCGCGGACCGGGTCTGGGTGTCGCGCTACGAGTGGGCCGATGCCAACGTCACCGCCATCGGCAGCGATCGCGGACTCGTGGTGGTCGACACCCACGGCTCCACCGCAGCGGGACGGGTCGTGCTCGACGACCTGCGCAGGCTGTCGGCCGGGCCGGTGACCGCGGTCGTGAACACGCACTGGCACTGGGACCACTCGTTCGGCAACTCCGCATTTCGGGAGGACTCCCCCGGCGTGCCCATCCACGCCCACGAGGAAGCCGCAGCCATGCTCGCCGAGAAGGGCGAGTACATGAAGGGGCGCTTCGCCGAGTCCGACGACCCGCACCGAGCCGAGGTGGTCGCCACCGAGCTCGTGATCCCCGACCACACCTTCTCGTCGACGAGGGCACTCGACCTCGGCGACCGGACGGTCGAGCTCATCTTCCCGGGCCGCGGGCACACGTCGGGGGACCTCGTGGTCCGGCTCCCCGACGTCGACGTCCTGCTGGCGGGCGACCTGATCGAGGAGTCGGCCAAGCCCTGGATCGGCCTGGACTCCTTCCCGTTCGAGTGGCCGGGCTCGCTCGACCTCGTCCTCGGGTTGACCACGGAGGCCACCCGGGTCATACCGGGGCACGGCGTTCCCGTGGACCGTGCTTTCGTCGACATCCAGCGCGACGAGCTCGTGGCCATCGCCGAGACGGTCCGGATGCTCGCCGGCAGCGGCGTTCCCGCCGACCGGGCGGTCGCCGAGGGCGAGTGGCCGTGGGAGTCCGACGACCGCATCGCGAACGCCGTCCAGCGCGGATATGCCGCTCTCCCGCCCGGCGGCCGCGCCCTGCCGCTGGTCTGAGCTCGGTCTTTCCACCCATGTGGGTGGTGACACACCCTCCCCGCCCACGTAGAACCACGGTGTGAGCCACGAGGGGTTCGGCCCGGCAGGCTCGGACGGGGGGTCGGAGGACGCCTCCGCATCGGAGAACGACGACGCATCGGACACGTCGTCGTCGGAGGCGTCCTCCGAGTGACCCGGCGCGCCCCCGGCAGGCTCGGACGGGGGGCCACCTACCGTGGCGCGGTGAGCAAGGACCGCTACGGACCCGACGTCCTCGGCACCGACTGGCGCGCGACACCAGCGGAGGCGACTCCCGGCCTGGTCGTCGAGGAGGTCATGACCGGCTGGTGCGGCGAGGTCGTCTCGGTCAACCGTGACCTGGACGTGCTCACCCTGGAGGACCGGCGCGGCCAGCGGCGTACGTTCCCGCTCGGGCCCGGCTTCCTCCTCGAGGGACGCCCGGTGGTGCTGACCGCGCCGGTGACCCGTCCGGTCCCCGCGGCGCCACGGCGTACCGCCTCCGGCTCCGTCGCCGTCACGGGTCAGCGCGCCAGGGTGGCCCGGGAGAGCCGGATCTTCGTCGAAGGGCGGCACGACGCCGAGCGC
>DAINSL010000006.1:47370-58005 GCA_036741335.1 Nocardioides sp.
ACAAAAGATTTTAGGATGATCTGTTTCTACAGAAGTGTATAATAGGCAAATCGTGTATAAGAGACAGGAAGGGCGGCACGACGCCGAGCTGGTCGACCATCTGGTGGCGGGATCCAAGGAGAGCCGGATCGCCGACGCCGTCCGCAGCTCCCCCGTCGGAGCTCACGTGCTCGTGGTCGGCCACCCTTTCGTCGACGTCTGGGCCGCGGTCAGGCCGGAGCGGCTCGGCCTGAGCGCCTGGCCGTTCGTGCCCCGTGACGTGGAGTGGAAGCACGGGATCTGCGCGGCCCTGGGCTGGCCGCACGCCGACCAGGCGGACGGTGGCGCGCGCCTGGCAGCGGATCCTCGCCCAGGTGTCGTCCTACGCCGACTGCGAGCCGGCCCTGCTCGGGCGGGTCGAGGAGCTGATCGACTTCGTCACCGCGAGCTGACCGGCTCCCGACGACGCAAGTCCTAGGCTGCAGCCATGCCCGAGTCGCACGGCCCTGGCCTCCGCGCCAGGGCTGCGACCGTCGTACCCCTGCTGATCTTCGTCGTCATCCTGACCTCTCTGGTCCTCAACTGCGCGCGGCCGCTGACCAACACCGACACCTACTTCCACCTCCGGTTCGGCGAGGAGTTCCTGAACGGCTGGTCACTGCGCCACCCGGGCAGCGTGAGCACCTTCGCGACCCGCCACTGGGTGCCGACGCAGTGGCTTTCCGAGGTGGTCATGGCGCGGACCGAGCAGTGGTTCGGACTCGCGGGCGTGGCCTGGCTGTCCGGGCTGCTCGAGATCGGGCTGTTCGTCGCGGTGTACGCCGCCGCGCGCGACCGGGCCAACCCGTTCGTCGCGATCTCGTTGACCGGTCTCTCCCTGTTCGCGATGCAGACCGGTCTCTCGATGCGCCCGCAGGTGCTCAGCTACCTGCTGGTCGCCGTCGTCACGGCGGCATGGCTGCGCACCCGCCACGACGGCCAGGTCCGCTGGTGGCTGATCGCGATCACCTGGCTCTGGGGGATGCTGCACGGGATGTGGCCGGTCGGACTCGTGATCGGCGTCGTGGCCGTGGTCGGTCTCGCGCTCGACCGCGCCCCGCGGCGGCTCGTGCTGCGCGCGCTCGCCGTCCCGGTCGCCTCCGCCTTGGTCGCCGGGCTTACCCCTGTCGGCCCCGCCCTCTACACCGCCGTGCTCGCGGTGGGCTCGCGATCGTCCTTCTTCATCGAGTGGAACCCACCCGACTACACCTCTCCCTCCACGCTGACCCTCGGCCTGCTCCTGGCCCTCACCGCCGTGGCGATGTCGAAGCGCGCGCACAACCCCTGGACCGAGATCCTGCTGGTGGTGCTGGCGGGGGGCTTCGCGGTCTACTCCCTGCGCACGGTCCCGGTCGCGGCTGCGATGATCGTTCCGCTCGCCGGTGGACCTGTCCAGGACCTCCTGGCACGTCGTACGCCGGTGGGTCGCCGAGAGCTCGCGGTCGTCGCGGGCGGCTCGGTGCTGGCGCTGGCCGCCCTGGCCCTGGCCGTGCCGCACACCTCCGACGACCCGCCCTCGCAGCCCGCCTGGGTCGACCCCGCGCTCTCCGGGCTACGACCCGGCACCAAGGTGCTGGACGACTGGAGCTGGGGCGGCTACTTCATGTGGCGCTATCCCCAGCTCGATCTGCTGATGCACGGCTACGGCGACACGTTCACGACCGCGGAGCTGACTCGCAACAACAGCATGCTCGCGCTGGACCCGGGCTGGGACGACGCGCTGCGTGGGACGAGTGCCCGGGTCGCGGTGATCCGGCCCTACTCGCGTCTCGCCTACGCCCTGATCAGCGAGGAGGGGTGGCAGATCGTGCACGCCTCGGACTCCGTGGTCATGCTGCGCGCTCCGAAGTCGTGGGTGACGTTCGGCAACCCGGTCGCGAAGGGCTTCGACTCAGTCCGCTGAGGCCGCGACCCAGCGCACCAGCACGCTCTCCGCAGCCCCCGAGTCGACAGCCTCGGCGGCCCGCTCCAGCGCACCGGGCAGCGCCTCCTCCACCGCCAGCGACGGCTCGTCGTACACCGCGAGCGCCGCGGCGGCGTTGAGCAGGACGGCATCGCGCACCCGGCCGGGCTCGCCGGCCAGGGTCCGTCGTACGACATCGGCGTTGTGGGTGACGTCGCCGCCCCGGAGGTCCTCGGGACGGGCCGGCGGGATCCCGAGCGCAGCCGGGTCGACCGTGGTGGGGGTGACGATGCCGTCGTGAACCAGCCAGGCCTGGGACGTGGTCGTGGTGGTGAGCTCGTCGAGCCCGTCGTCTCCGCGGAACACCCAGGCGTCGACGCCTCGACGGGCCAGCACCCCGGCCATGAGCGGTGCCATCCGCACGTCGGCACAGCCGATCGCCTGGGCGGCGGGCTTCACTGGGTTCGCGAGCGGACCGAGGAAGTTGAACGTGGTGGCGATGCCGAGCTCGCGCCGGGGTACGGCGGCGTGCCGCAACGCCGGGTGGAAGGCCGCGGCGAAGCAGAACGTGATGCCCACCTGCTCGGCGAGCCGCGCCACCCGCTCCGCGGGCAGGTCGAGGCGGATCCCGAGCGCCTCCAGCACGTCCGCCGAGCCGGCCTGGCTGGAGGCGGAGCGGTTGCCGTGCTTGACCACCCGGGCGCCGGCGCCCGCGGCCACGATCGCCGCCATGGTCGAGATGTTCACGCTCATCGAGCGGTCGCCGCCGGTCCCCACGACGTCGAGTGCGCGGCCCGGGATGGTCAGCGGGGTGGCCACCTCGTACATCGCGTCGAGGAAGCCGGTCACCTCGTCGATGGTCTCGCCCTTGCTGCGCAGGGCGACGGCGAGGCCGGCGATCTGGGCGGGTGTGGCGGCCCCGGCCAGGATCTCCCCCATCGCCCAGGAGGTCTGCTCGGCCGCGAGATCCCGGCCCTGCACGAGTGCGCCGAGGACCTCCGCCCAGGTGTGGCTCATCGGATCAGTTGGTCGCGGGCACGCGCGAGCGCAGCAGCCCGATCACGGCGTCGGCCAGCTGGACTGGGTCGATCGGGTGCGGCACGGCCGCCTCGGCGCGGGACCACGTCGCCAGCCAGGCGTCCTGGGGCCGACCCGTGAGCACGATGACCGGCGGGCAGCGGAAGATCTCGTCCTTGAGCTGTTTGGCGATGCCCATGCCGCCGGCGGGCACCGCCTCGCCGTCCAGGATGGCCAGGTCGATCCCGCCGGCGTCCATGTTGGCGATGACGACCGGCTCGGTCGCCACCTCGACGTACGTGAGCTCGGGCAGGTCCGGATGAGGACGACGACCGAGCGCCAGGATGACCTGCTGGCGGACGTCGACGTCGTCGCTGTAGACGAGCACCCGCAGGGTGCTCGGTCCGGCCCGGTGGGAGTCGTTCACGGTCAGCAGGCTACCGGTCGGCTTCGGCGGCCCGTGTGGCCTCCCGCGCCTCCAGCCACCGCAGCGAGAATATGTCGTCCATGGACAGGGGGTCGGGGTGCCCTGCGTGAGGGGGTCGAGACATAATGGCGCCCGTGGCGACAGCTTCGACGACGATCCCGGCCTCACGGCTCCACGGACACCACGACCGCCCGAGCATGGTGAGCGTCGGGACGATCATCTGGCTGTCCAGTGAGCTGATGTTCTTCGCGGCACTGTTCGCGTCGTACTTCACCATCCGCGCGGTCAGCCCGCAGCTCTGGGCGCAGAGCACCTCGCACCTCAACGTCCCGTTCGCCGCGGTCAACACCACGGTCCTGGTCCTGTCGTCGGCAACCTGCCAGCTCGGCGTCTTCGCCGCCGAGCGCGGTCAGGTCGGACGCAGCGGCTCGGTCTTCCAGGTGTCCGGCTGGGGCCTACGCGAGTGGTTCGTCCTGACCTACATCATGGGCGCGGTCTTCATCGGCGGCCAGGCCACCGAGTACGCCTCGCTCATCAAGGAGGGCATCACGATCCCGAGCTCCGGCTACGGGTCGATGTTCTACCTCACCACCGGCTTCCACGGCCTCCACGTCACCGGCGGCCTGATCGCCTTCCTGTTCGTGCTCGGCCGCACGTTCCTGGCCAAGCGCTTCACCCACGAGCAGGCGGTCACCGCCATCGTCGTGTCGTACTACTGGCACTTCGTCGACGTGGTCTGGATCGGGCTGTTCGCGACCATCTACCTCATCAAGTGACCTCCTCCAAGGACCAACCGTGCGCCTCTTGAATCGCTCCCTGGGACGACTCTCCCGGCACCGTCGTGGTCCGGTCGCAGGGCTGCTCGTCCTGCTGCTGGGGCTGCTGCTCACCGGTGGGCTGTACGCCGCGTTCTCGCCTGCTTCCGCGCGGACCGACAACAGCGCGGCTCAGATCGCGTCGGGTCGTCAGCTGTTCCTGGTCGGCTGCTCCTTCTGCCACGGCCAGAGCGGCCAGGGCGTGAGGACGCTGGACGGCAACCAGATCGGCCCCCCGCTGGTGGGTGTGGGCGCTGCCGCGGTCGACTTCCAGGTGGGCACCGGACGGATGCCGGTGGCGCAACCGGGACCGCAGGTCCCGCAGAAGGAAGTCGTCTACACGCCCGACGAGATCGCGGCACTCGCGGCGTACGTCGCCTCGCTCGGCCCCGGCCCGGCGATCCCCAAACCCTCCGACTACAGCATCGACGGCCTCTCCGCGGAGAAGCGCCAGGAGGCGGTCGTCCAGGGTGGACTGATCTTCCGGACCAACTGCACCGCGTGTCACAACTTCGAGGGCGCCGGCGGCGCGATGCCGCGCGGCGGCTACGCAGCCAGGATCCTCGGCGTGGAGCCCCGCTACATCTACGAGGCGATGCTGACCGGGCCTCAGGCGATGGACAACTTCTCCAACGGCAACCTCTCGCCGAAGGAGAAGCGCGACATCATCGCCTACCTGCAGTCCCTGGAGAACCAGCCCAGCTACGGCGGCTTCGGCCTCGGTGGCATCGGCCCCGTGAGCGAGGGGCTGTTCGCCTGGCTCGTCGGGATCGGCTCGCTGGTCGGGGTCGCCGTCTGGATCGCGGCCCACACCGCCCGGACGTCGAAGACGAAGGCAGACCTATGAACGACACCCTTCCCGAGACCGACCAGAGCCCGTCGGGCCACGCCCCGGCCAGCGTCGACGAGCCGATCGCGAACCCGGGGCTCGAGCCGCACCAGTGGCGCCCGACCGATGTCGACCCCAAGGCCGAGCGGCGTGCCGAGCGGCAGGTGGCGAGCCTCTTCGTGCTCTCGGTCGTCGGCGCGGTCCTGTTCGTCGTCTCGTACGTCGTCTTCCAGGTGGGCGACAACCCGGACACGATCGGCACCTTCGGCGCCTCCAACCTCGCGCTCGGCCTGAGCCTGGCGCTCACCCTGCTCGCGATGGGCGCCGGCACCATCCAGTGGGCGCGCAAGCTCATGACCGACCACGAGATCGTCGAGATGCGGCACCCCGCGTCCTCCCCGCAGGAGGACCGCGAGGCCACGGTCGGCATCCTGCAGACCGGCCTCGAGGAGTCCGGCCTCGGCCGGCGTCCCCTGATCCGCAACACCCTGCTCGCCGCCGGTGGCGTGCTCGGCATCCTGCCGATCGTGATGCTGCGCGACCTCGGCCCCCTGCCCGGCGACAAGCTCGACCACACGATCTGGGACCTCGACACCTGGACCCCGGCCGAGCAGGCGTGGTGGAAGACCCAGGGCCGCACCCTGCAGCGCGTGGTCCGCGACGTGGTCGGCACCCCGATCAAGCTCTCCGACCTCGAGATCGGTGACCTGGTCAACGCCGAGCCGGAAGTCATCTTCGCCACCGACGACAACCACCAGCCCCTGGTCGAGGGCACGGCGCTGCTGGAGGCCACCGCCAAGGCAGCGGTGATCCTGCACCGAATGCTGCCCAGCGACATCGTGTCCGCGCAGACCGCCAACTGGTCCGTGGACGGCATCGTCTGCTACTCCAAGATCTGCACCCATGTCGGCTGCCCGATCTCCCTGAACGAGCGCACCACCCACCACCTGCTCTGCCCGTGCCACCAGTCGACGTTCGACCTGGCCGACAGCGGCAAGGTCCTCTTCGGGCCCGCGGCCCGTCCGTTGCCCCAGCTGGAGTTGACGGTGGACGAAGAGGGATACCTGGCCGCCCGCCGGGACTTCACCCAACCCGTCGGACCGAGTTTCTGGGAGCGTGGTTGACATGGCCTTGGACACCAGCAAGATCGCCTCGACCAACCGCGACACCGCCGCCACCGCCCAGAAGTCCAGCAAGATGGGCGCGGCCGCGGCCTGGGCGGACGACCGCCTCGGCCTGGCCACGCTGGCCAAGAAGAACCTCCGCAAGGTGTTCCCCGACCACTGGTCCTTCATGCTCGGCGAGATCGCGCTGTGGAGCTTCGTGGTCCTGCTGCTCACCGGCACCTTCCTGACCCTGTGGTTCACGCCGAGCATGGGCGAGACGACGTACCAGGGCTCCTACGCCGCCCTGCGCGGCGTCCCGATGTCCGAGGCGTTCGCCACCACGCTGAACATCTCCTTCGACGTCCGTGGCGGCCTGCTGATGCGCCAGATGCACCACTGGTCGGCGATGCTCTTCGTCGGCGCGATGATGATCCACCTGCTGCGCGTCTACTTCACCGGCGCCTTCCGCAAGCCGCGCGAGCTCAACTGGGTCATCGGCAGCCTGCTGCTGCTCCTGGGCACCCTCGAGGGCTTCACGGGCTACTCCCTTCCCGACGACCTGCTCTCCGGGACCGGCATCCGGGCCGCTGACGGGTTCCTCAAGGCGACTCCGGTGGTCGGCACCTACATGTCGTTCTTCCTCTTCGGCGGCGAGTTCCCCGGTGAGTCGATCATTCCGCGGATGTACGTCGCACACGTGCTGCTGATCCCGGGCCTGCTGCTGGCGCTGATCGGCGCCCACATGCTGTTGCTCGTGTTCCACAAGCACACCCAGTGGCCGGGGCCCGGCCGGACCCAGGAGAATGTCGTCGGCTACCCGATGCTCCCGGTCTACATGGCCAAGGCCGGTGGCTTCTTCTTCATGGTCTTCGGCGTGACCGCGCTGATGGGGGCCCTGCTGTCGATCAACCCGGTCTGGAAGTTCGGGCCCTACGACCCGACCAAGGTGACGGCCGGCTCACAGCCGGACTGGTACATGGGGTGGCCCGACGGCGCGCTGCGCATCATGCCCAACTGGGAGACCCACCTCTGGGGTCACACGCTCTCGTGGAACGTGCTGCTGCCGATCCAGGTGCTTCCGGGAGTGATGTTCGGCATCCTGATGATGTTGCCCTTCATCGAGGCCTGGATCACCGGCGACAAGCGCGACCACCACCTCCTGCAGCGGCCGCGCGACGCGCCCACCCGGACTGCCACGATGGTCGCGCTGATCACGATCTACGGTCTGTTCTGGGCGGCGGGCGGCAACGACATCATCGCCACCCACCTGCACATGAACCTGAACTCGATCACGTACTTCATGCGCGGTGCAGTGTTCATCCTGCCGCCGATCGCGTTCTACATCACGCGGCGCTGGTGCATCGGGCTCCAGCGGGCCGACAACGACCGGCTGCTGCACGGCTACGAGAGCGGCATCATCATGCGCTCGGCGGACGGTGGCTACACCGAGCGCCACCTCCCGATCAGCGAGGCCCATGCGTACACGCTCGCCGCGCGCGATCGCGACGAGATGTACGTCCCCGAGTCCGATACGGACGAGAACGGCGTCGTCGCTCCCCGCTCACGCCTGAGCCGGATCCGGGCGCGGTTGTCGCGCAAGCTGTACGAGGACAACGTGCAGAAGCCGACTCTCGAGGAGCTCGAGGAGGCGCGTCACCACGCCGAGCACGAGCGCGAGCTGGACGCCGGCCTCGACCACCCCGCGTCGGGTCACGAGTTCGATGACCACGCCCTCCGCGACACCCCGGACGTCCCCCTCCGCTCCCACTGACCAGGACGGGTCAGTGGAGGGCGGAGCCCTGGGCGTAAGCCGCGAACGACTCGTTCCAGTCGCCGTAGCCGTTGGTGAGCGTCATCTGGCGGTCGGTGCCGGTCGTCTCGACCACGTCACCTCGTCGCGACATGTGGTAGAGCCAGCCGGCGTTGGAGGTGCTCATGCCGGTGCAGCCGTGCGACACGTTGGAGACTCCCTGGTAGGCCACCGACCACGGCGCCGCGTGCAGGAACTCACCGGTGTAGGTGACGCGCATCGCGAACTGGACGTCGCCGATGTTGTAGCCGTTGGGACCGTTCGGGTCGATGCCGATGGTCTCGGAGTTCATCCGCTTGTGGCGGTCCTTCTCGATGATCACCTTGATACCCGAGCGCGTGACGAAGCCGGGCTTGCCGGTCGTGACCGGGATGGTCCGCAGCAGCCGTCCGTTGCTGAAGACGTGCAGCTGGTCGGTCTTCGCATCGACCTTGTAGATGTGGGCGGCGCCGACGTTAAACTGGATCTGGCGGTCGAGCTGACCGTAGATGCCGTTGCCCGCCGGCACGCTGTTGATGTCGGCGTTGACGGTGACCTGCGTCCCGGCCTTCCAGAACTTCACCGGCCGCCAGTGCACCTCGGTGTCACTGATCCAGTGCCAGCTGCCCTTCTGGGCCGGGGTCGGTGTGACGTGCAGGTGCTTCTCGATCGCGGCGCGGTCGGTCACCGGCACGTCGAACGTGACGATCACCGGCATGCCGACGCCGACCGTCTCACCGTTGAGCGGCGCGATCGACGGGTACGTCTGCTGGTCGAGGGTCAGGGCGGCGGTCCGGAACCTGGTGACGCGGTTCACCGGGTCTCCCTCGTCGGAGGTCGCCGACGTCGTGACGGTGTACGACGTGCCGGGCTCGAGCAGCGCGCCCGCAGTCCAGGACTGCTTGTCGGCCGACATCCGTCCGGGAACGGACCCGGAGCGCGAGCTGACCGTCACCGAGCTGAGCGTCGCGTGGTCGGCGGTCACCTGGACGCGGTGGTCGACGGGGACGCCCGTCGCACCGCGGGCGACGTTGCTGATCACCGACCCGACCGGCGTGACCGGCCCTGGCGAGGTGTGCGATCCGGAGCCCTTCGGGGGGTCGGCTCCGGCGCCCTGCGGCGACGAGCTGCCGATGTTGCAGCCGGCCAGGAGCATGCTGGCGCACCCCAGCGCGATCGCTTGGACGCGCACACGCGTGACGGACATCGGACTCCCCGAAAGTAAAGAACGGACTCTTCAGACTAACCCGCGACCCCACCGCAACCGGGAATCGTCGAGACGTGGGAACCCCCACAGCCCTGGGACGCATGGGGCGCCCGATCGGTTGTGACGAGTGTCAGTGGGAGTACTCGCCGCGGTAGTACTCGAAGACCAGTCCCGAGAGCGCCAGTGCACCGAGGCCCACCCCGATGATGAGCAGCCACCACGCGCCGATCGCGATGCCGTACACCATCACGCCGAGCGAGGCGCCGCACCACAGCGGCCACCAGGAGTACGGCGGGAAGAAGCCCAGCTCACCGGCTCCGTCGGCGATCTCGGCGTCCGGGCGGTCCTCCGGGCGCGGCTCCATCTTGGCGGCGTGGAAGCCCAGGTAGAGAGTCACCATCGCGGCCAGCAGGGTGGTCATGACCAGGGCGGAGGCGCCGGTCCAGTCGCCGGAGATCAGCCAGTACGCCGGGCTCACCACCAGGAAGAACGCGGTGGTGATCGCGAAGATCCAGGCCTCGGTCTTCACGCGTCCTCACCGCCCTCCGTCTGCTCGCGCAGGTGCTCGTCTCGACCGTCCACCGTCGGAGCGTCTGCCGCCCCCGAGTGCGCCATGGCGTGGTTGTCCTCCATCTCCATCGCCGCGATCTCCGGGTGGTGCAGGTCGAACGCCGGCGACTCCGAGCGGATCCGGGGGATCCGGTCGAAGTTGTGGCGCGGCGGCGGACAGCTCGTCGCCCACTCCAGGGAGCGCCCCCAGCCCCACGGGTCGTCGACCCCGACGAGCGGGGCCTTGCGGGAGATCCAGACGTTGTAGGCGAACGGGAACGTGGACGCGGCGAGCAGGAATGCACCCGCGGTCGAGACCTGGTTGAGCGTGGTGAACCCGTCCTGCGGGAGATAGTCGGCGTACCGACGGGGCATGCCCTCGACGCCGAGCCAGTGCTGGACCAGGAACGTCGTGTGGAAGCCGATGAACAGCATCCAGAAGTGGACCTTGCCGAGGCGCTCGTCGAGCATCCGGCCGGTCAGCTTCGGCCACCAGAAGTAGAAACCGGCAAACATCGCGAACACCACCGTGCCGAAGACGACGTAGTGGAAGTGGGCCACCACGAAGTAGGAGTCGGACACGTGGAAGTCGAGCGGCGGGCTCGCCAGGATGACGCCGGTCAGGCCACCGAACAGGAACGTCGTCAGGAACCCGACCGACCAGAGCATGGGTGTGTCCAGCGATATGGATCCGCCCCACATCGTGCCTATCCAGTTGAAGAACTTGACCCCCGTTGGAACCGCGATCAGGAAGGTCATGCCGGAGAAGAACGGAAGGTCGACCTTCCCGGTGACGAACATGTGGTGCGCCCACACTGCGATCGACAGGATCGCGATGCCGAGCGTCGCGCCGACCAGCCCGACATACCCGAAGATCGGCTTGCGGCTGAACACCGGAAGGATCTCGGAGATGATGCCGAAGAACGGCAGCGCGATGATGTAGACCTCGGGATGGCCGAAGAACCAGAACAGGTG
>DAINSL010000007.1:0-4574 GCA_036741335.1 Nocardioides sp.
GCTGAGCAACGGCGAGTACGAGGTCCACAACATCGGCGTCAACTGGCCGCACCACGTCTTCGTGAACCAGAACTTCAAGGTCGTCGGCGCCGACTAGACGCGGGGGTGATCCCGCCTCAGTAGCCGACGAGGTGTGGGGTAGCGCTGACTACCTGCAGGTCGACGGGGGCTCCGGCGACGGTGAGGGTGTTCGGGATCTGCCGCCAGCCTCCGTTGCCGACGCGGTAGCGTCCTGAGTACGTCGTGTCCACGCTGGGTCGCACGCCGCCGACGTGCAGGTAGCGGTAGGTGACGCGCAGGTCGGGGTACGCCGCGCCGGGGTCGGTCGTGATCCGGTCACCGTCGGTGCTGCCGGAGGCGAAGTGCCAGGTGTACTGCGTCGGCGTGGCCTCGATGGTCACGGGCTGGCCGATCAGGGTCATCATCTGCGTCGTGGGAGCGGTGTTGTTCGTGTAGAAGTTCGTGTCGAAGTTGACCAGCGTCTCGCCCTGCGGCGGCTGGACGACCAGCGGTGACGCGGGCCAGGCGAGGCGTTGGAAGGCGTGCGCGACGGCGCCGGGCGTGAGCCCGCCGAGATGCTTGGCCTCGCGGTTGGTCAGGCAGGCCTGCCAGTCCAGCGGGTCGGGGTCGGCGTCCTGGTAGACATTGAACAGGTTGCCGTCGTGGCCGTCGATGTTGCAGGTCCCCGGCTGGTAGCACAGCGCCAGTCCGCCGATCTCGCAGGCCGGCCGGATCGAGTACGTGTGGTCGGCGTGAGCGGCGATGTAGTCGTTGGTCTCGGACCCAGACTTGAGGCAGCCAGCATCAGCCTCGTGGAGCGTCGTAGACACTCCGCAGTCGCCCGAGTCATCAGACGCCCATGAATCGCCAAGAGGCATCAGAAGAAGAACTAGAGCAAGTGAAGCGATCAGACGTCCCATCACTCACTACCCAATTTCGTGAACCCAACTACGCGCCAAGAATTAGTGGTGCGCACGATGGTCACAAGGTCTGTCGCCAAACCCCCTGGGAGGGTCTTCCGGGGACCAGACGCCGACTCCTTATACAGAGTCGAGTTGGCACGAGCCCGCATCGCGTACGAATGGTGAGTGCCCTTCTCCGAGTAGTGCTTGATGGAGACGATCTTCCACCCTCCCCACTTCACGAAGCCTCCAGCTGCATAGAACGTTGAAACGTCTGATGCGAGTTGCTGGCACGATTGGCAGCCCTTGCTGATCGCCAGGTAGGGCCTCGTCTTTCCCGTGTTCTCCATGCGCTTCTCGGCCGCCGCCCAGCGGCGAATGAAGTGTTCCGGGGTCTCGCGCGCGGGCGGTGGGGAGGTGGGCGCCGACGAGGTGGTGTGGGTCGACACCGGGGGATCGGCGACGGACGAATTGTCACCGCAGGCGGACAGCAGGAAGGGAGGGGCGAGCAGGGCGGCGAGGGTACGGCGTACGCGCATCGCGGCAGTCCTCCCGAGACGATAACCGGGACCGATGTGCTCACCACCGTACTCAAGATTTCGCCGGAGAGCACCCACGAGTTCCGCCCTGTGGATGACTCAGGCGGGCTCGGCGAGCAGGTCGTCGACCGCGATGGGCAGCACGTCGTGGTCGTGGGCGAGGTGAACGACGTCGATGACCGCGCCCGACTGCCGGCCGGCGTCGTAGAGCGCCCGCGCCCACGCACGGTCGAGGGCGTCGGGGCGGCCGCCGCCGGGGCGGGAACGGAGGAACGCGAACCGGGTGCCGGGCCCGACGAGCTGCTCGAGCACGCGCGCGAAGGCGTCGACGTCGTCGGCCTCCGGAGGCACGCCCGCCTCCACGATCTCCATCACCCGCGGGACCGGGCGGTCGTCCTGGATCACCACCAACCAGAGGGTGTGGCCGGAGAACCCGAGCGGGGACATCATCGCCCGCCACATCCGCTCGAGGTCGACCTGCGAGCGGACGAGGGGCCGGAAGGGCTGGTCGTTCATGACAGCGGACGATCCTCCGATCCGCCCGACCGCGCGAACGGTTCTCCACAGGCCCGAAGGCGACAGGTGCGGACGCACCCGGTCCGGGGAAGGAGACCGGTCCACCGATCCGAAGGAGCACACGTGACCATCGAGTTCGCCGGGGCGATCGACCTCGAGCCCGCCCTGACCGCCGACGAGATCGACTACGTACGACGCCTGGCCGGCGCCGGCGACCCCGCGGCGATGGCCTGGACCCCGGCCCGCGACGGCACCAGCCTGCGCCCGCGCAAGGGCGCCGACGGCGATGCCTGCGCGGAGTCGCTGCGCTTCCTGATGGCCACCATGGATCGAGCCGGGCGGTTCCGGGGGATGGTGGTGGCGTTCGACACCGACTCCCGCGGGCTGGTCGCGGTCACCGCGTCGCGGGGCCGCGTGACCTGCCGCGTGCTGCGGCGGCCCGCGTCGGCACGAGCCGAGCGACGGTCGAACGTGGTCGACCTCGCCTCGCGTCGCCGGGCGATCTCCCGGGCGATCTCCTAGCTGCGCTCGGGACGCCACCGGCGGTGAGACGTTCCCGAGTCGCCGGAGCGGATCAGCTCGAGCCGCGGCTTCGGCCCGTCGCTGCGGCCGATCTGAGGCTTGCGCCGTCCGGCCCGCCACGGCGCCGGCCAGACCGCGCCCGGCCCGTCGTAGTCCTGCTCGACCGCGGCGTGCAGCGTCCACATCGGGTCGTAGAGATGCACCCGGCCGAGAGCGCACAGGTCGGCCCGGCCGGCCATCAGGATCGAGTTCACGTCGTCGTACGACGAGATCACGCCGACCGCGATCGTGGGGATGCCGAGCCGGTTGCGGATCGCGTCGGCGTACGGCGTCTGGTAGCTGCGGCCGAACGCCGGCCGCTCCGCCTTGGTCACCTGCCCGGTGGACACGTCGATCGCGGCCGCTCCGGCCTCGGCGAACGCCGCCGAGACGGCCAGGGCGTCCTCGAGCGACTGGCCGTCGTCCACCCAGTCGGTCGCGGAGATCCGCACCGTCATCGGCCGGTCCGCCGGCCACACCTCACGCATCGCGTGCCACACCTCGAGCGGGAAGCGCAGCCGGCCCGCAACGTCGCCGCCGTAGGAGTCCGTACGCCGGTTGGTCACTGGCGAGAGGAAGCCCGACAGGAGGTAGCCGTGGGCGCAGTGCAGCTCGAGCAGCTCGAAACCCGCCTCGGCCGCCCGGCGTGCGGAAGCGACGAACTCGTCCCGGATGGTGTCCATCGCGTCGCGGTCGAGCTCGAGCGGCGTCTGGTTGTCGGGTGAATAGGGCACGGACGAGGCGGCGACGACGTCCCAGTTGCCCGACGGCAGCGGCTCGTCCATGCCCTCCCACATCAGCCTGGTCGAGCCCTTCGCTCCGGAGTGCCCGAGCTGGCAGCCGATCGCGGCCGAGGACTCGCGGTGCACGAAGTCGACGACGCGCGCCCACCCGTCGCGCTGTTCGTCGGTCCAGAGGCCGCCGCAGCCGAGGGTGATCCGGCCCTCGGTCGAGACGCAGATCATCTCGGTCATCACCAGGGCGGCGCCGCCGAGCGCCTTGCCGCCGAGGTGGACGAGATGGAAGTCCAGCGGCAGGCCGTCGGTGGCGACGTACTGGTCCATCGGGGAGACGATCACCCGGTTGTTGAGAGTCAGGCCCGGTCCCTCCGCGGCGCGCAACGTGACCGGCTGGAACATCGGCGGAGTGTCGGGGTGGCCACCGCAGGCCGCGGCGTACCAGGCCTCGCAGCGGGCGACGTACTCCGGGTCGCGCAGCCGCAGGTTGTCGTAGGTGACCCGTCGCGACCGGGTCATGATGTTGAAGCCGAACTGGGTCGGCTCCTGGTGGACGTACTGCGCGAGGTTCTCGAACCACTCCAGGCTCGCCTGGGCCGCGCGCTGCGTGGACAGCACGACGGCCTTGCGCTCCTCCTCGTAGGTCGCCAGGGCCTCGCCGACCGACGGCGCCTCGTGCAGGCAGGCCGCCAGCGCGAGGGCGTCCTCCATCGCCAGCTTCGTGCCCGACCCGATCGAGAAGTGGGCCGTGTGGGCGGCGTCGCCGAGGATCACCACGTTGTCATGGACCCAGTGCTCGTTGCGGATCGTGGTGAAGCTGATCCAGCGCGAGTTGTTGGCCATCACCTCGTGCCCGTCGAGCACGTCGGCGAACAGCTCACGGATCAGGGCGATGGACTTCTCGTCCGACTCGCCGGGCGCCCACGCGCGGTCCGCGAAGCCCGCGAACCCGGCGCGCCTCCAGACGTCGCTTGTCATCTCGACGATGAACGTCGAGCCGGTCGCGTCGTACGGGTAGCCGTGGATCTGCATCACGCCGTACGCCGTCTGCGCGATGTAGAACTTGAACGCGTCGAACACCTTGTCGGTGCCGAGCCAGATGTACCTGCAGTCGCGGGCGTCGAGGGTCGGGCGGAAGGTGTCGGCGTACCGCTGTCGGACCGCCGAGTTGAGGCCGTCGGCCGCCAGGACCAGGTCGTACGACGCGGCGAGCTCGCCGACGTCGGGTGCCTCGGTGCGGAAGTGCAGGGTGACGCCGAGCTCGCGGCACCGGTCGTGGAGGATCTCCAGCAGCCGGCGGCGGCTCATCGCCGCGAAAC
>DAINSL010000007.1:4584-32405 GCA_036741335.1 Nocardioides sp.
CGTCGGCGGCGTTGCGCTCCCAGACCGTGATCTCGTGGCTCTGCCCGCCCGCCTGACGACCGGTTGCGGCCAGCTGCTGCGCGAGCGCGCCGAAGTAGAGGCCGCCCGGGCCGCCACCGATCACCGCGATCCGCACGCTTGCCCTCCGATACGCCGGGATAGTCCCCGACGATCTGGTCGCGTTTTCGGGCTGATTCACGACCAAAACGTCGGGGACTATCCCAACATAGTGCTTTCTTGACGGGCGTTGTCAAGACGCAATACGGTCACCGGTATGGTCGGGCGCGTGAGCAGCGGTACGACGTTCGGGCTCACGCCCGCCCAGCAGGAGTACGCCGCGTGGGCGCGGTCCGTGGCGACCGAGCGGCTGGCCGGTATCGAGCGCGTCCACGGGGCGGTCAACCGGCCCCTCGTCAAGGCGCTGGGTGAGGCCGGCCTGTTGCGCGGCCTGTTCGGCGGCGCCGCCGACGAGCGACCTCTCGAGGCCGCGGCGATGCAGCTGTGCCTGCTCCGCGAGACGCTCGCGACCCTCGACACCGAGGCCGAGACCGCGCTCGCGCTGCAGGGGCTCGGCTCGTACCCGATCCTGCAGGCCGGGAACGACGCCACCCGTGACCGCTGGATCCCCGGCGTCGTGTCCGGGGACGTTGTCGCCGCGTTCGCGCTTTCCGAGCCGGACGCCGGGTCCGACGCCGCCGCCCTCTCCCTCGAGGCGCGCGAGGACGGCGACGGCTGGACGCTGCACGGTGAGAAGACCTGGATCTCCAACGCACCCGACGCCGACGTCTACTCCGTCTTCGCCCGCACGACCGCCGGCGCCCGCGCCCGCGGTGTGACCGCCTTCGTCGTCGCCGGCGACGCTCCCGGCCTGACCGGCGAACGGCTCGACATGCTCGCCCCGCACGCCCTCGGCACGCTCACCTTCGACGGGGTCCGAGTCGGTCGTGACGACGTGCTCGGCAAGGTGGACCAGGGGTTCGCGGTGGCCATGGGCACCCTCGACCTGTTCCGTCCCAGCGTCGGCGCCTTCGCGGTCGGCATGGCCCAGGCCGCCCTCGACGCCAGCCTCGACTGGTCGCGCGAGCGCGAGCTGTTCGGTGCCCGGCTTGCCGACCTGCAGGCCACCCAGCACACGCTGGCCGAGATGGCGACCCGGATCGAAGCCGGCCGGCTACTGGTGCGAGCCGCGGCCGCGTCGTACGACAATGGGATGACCGGGACCGAGGTCACGACGAGCGCGGCGATGGCCAAGCTGTTCGCGACCGAGATGGCGCAGTGGGTCGTCGACCAGGCGGTCCAGCTGCACGGCGCGAGGGGGCTGCAGCGCGGCCACCTGCTCGAGCGGCTCTATCGTGAGGTCCGGGCACCCCGCATCTACGAGGGCGCCTCCGAGGTGCAGCGCACGATCATCGCCCGTGGACTGCTGAAGGAGTCAGAGTGAGCGAAGCGAGAGCGCGCGGCGGTGCCGAGCGTGCGCGGGACCCCGAGGTTGCGCGCGAACTGCGAGCTCACAGGTGGGCACAGTGACGCGTTACCGAGCCAGCGCCAAGCTCACCGACGACTGGCAGCACTTCGACTTCTCCGTCGCCGACGGTGTCGCGACGGTGACCTTCAACCGGCCCGAGAAGATGAACCCGCTCACGTTCGAGAGCTACGCCGACCTCCGTGACCTGCTCGCCGAGCTGCCCCACCGCGGCGACACCTTGGTGCTGGTGATCCGCGGCCAGGGCACCGGGTTCTGCGGTGGCGGCGACGTCAACGAGATCATCGGCGAGCTGATCGCGATGGACGCCCGCGACCTGATGGGCTTCACCAAGATGACCGGCGATGTGATCCGGGCGATGCGCGAGTGCCCGGTCCCGATCATCGCCGGCATCCAGGGCATCGCCGCGGGCGCCGGATCGGTCGTGGCGATCGCGTCCGACTTCCGGGTGTGTACGACGCAGGCGCGCTTCGCCTTCCTGTTCACCAAGGTCGGGCTGTCCGGCGGCGACATGGGCGCGGCGTACCTCCTGCCCCGGCTGGTCGGCTACGGCCGCGCGACCGAGCTGCTGATGCTCGGCGACACCATCGACGCCGAGACCGCCGACCGGTACGGCCTGGTCACCCGGCTCGTCCAGCCCGACGAGCTCGACGACGCGGTCGACCAGCTCGCCCGGCGCCTGGCCGACGGCCCGACGCTCGGCTACTCCCAGACCAAGAGCCTGATCACCCGCGAGCTCGACATGCCGCTCGGGCCGGCGATGGAGCTCGACGCGATGACGCAGGCGCTGCTGATGACCACCGCCGACCACGCGGAGTTCCACGCCGCGTTCAACGCCAAGCGCAAGCCCCTATGGAAAGGCCGCTGACATGGCCCACGCCTACGCTCCGTCCGATTTCCTGGGGGTGGACGACCTGCTCACCGACGAGGACCGTGCGATCCGCGACACCGTGCGCGACTTCGCGCAGCGCGAGCTCGCCCCGCACATCGCCGAGTGGTACGACGAGGGCACTCTGCCCGATGGCCTGGGCCCGATGTTCGGCAAGCTCGGTCTGCTCGGCATGCACCTCGACGGCTACGGCTGCGCCGGCACCAGCGCCACGGCGTACGGCGTGGCCTGCCGCGAGCTCGAGGCCGTCGACTCCGGGGTGCGGAGCTTCGTCAGCGTGCAGGGTTCGCTCGCGATGTACGGCATCCACCGCTGGGGCAGCGACGAGCACAAGGACGAGTGGCTGCCGCGGATGGCCGCCGGCGACGCGATCGGCTGCTTCGGGCTGACCGAGTCCGACGCCGGCAGCGACCCCGGGTCCATGAAGACCCATGCCAGGCGCGAGGGCGATGATTGGGTGCTCAACGGCTCGAAGATGTGGATCACCAACGGCACCTTCGCCGACGTCGCCGTGGTCTGGGCGCAGACGGAGGAGGGGATCCGCGGGTTCGTCGTACCCACCGATGCCAAGGGCTTCGAGGCCCACAAGATCAAGCGGAAGCTCTCGCTCCGTGCGTCGGTCACCGCGGAGCTCTCCTTCGACGACCTGCGGCTGCCGGCCGACGCGGTGTTTCCCGAGGTGCGCGGGCTCAAGGGCCCGCTGTCCTGCCTCAACGAGGCGCGCTTTGGGATCGTGTGGGGCGTGGTCGGTGCGGCGCGCGCCTGCCTGGAGGAGTCGCTGGCCTACACCGGCGCGCGCGAGCAGTTCGGCAAGCCCCTGGCGTCGTTCCAGCTCACCCAGCGCAAGCTCGCGCTGATGACGGTCGCGGTCAACAACGCCTCGCTCGTGGCCTGGCGGCTCGGCGCGCTCAAGGACGCCGGCACGCTCACGCCGGCGCAGGTGTCCTACGGCAAGTACGCCAACGTGCGGGCCGCGCTCGACGTCGCCCGCGAGGCGCGTACGACGCTGGGCGGTGCCGGCATCACGCTCGACCACACGGTCATGCGGCACATGAACAACCTCGAGACGGTGATGACCTACGAGGGCACCGAGGAGATGCACCTGCTCTCGATCGGCGCCGAGCTCACCGGCATCCCGGCCTTCAGATGATCGCCCCATGATCGCGCTGGTCACCGGCGCCTCGAAGGGCATCGGCGCCGCGTGCGCCGCCGCGCTCTCGGGGGCGGGACACCGGGTCGCGCTGGTGGCCCGCGACGAGGTCGCGCTGCGGTCGGTCGCGGAGTCGCTCACGGGGGAGTCGCTAGTCGTACCAACCGACGTGATGGACCCTGCGGCACTCGACGCGGCGTTCGCGCGGGTCGAGCAGGAGTGGGGTCCGGTCGAGATCCTGGTCGTGAACGCCGGCGCGTCCATGTCGGCGCCGCTGGTGAAGACCTCCGACGAGGACTGGCAGCGGATGCTGGACCTCAACCTCACCGCACCGTTCCGCTGCCTGCGGCGTGCGCTCCCGTCGATGACCGACGCGGGCTTCGGGCGGGTCGTGGTGATCGCGTCGGTGGCGGGCAAGATCGGCAGCGCCCGGATCGCTGCGTACACCGCCAGCAAGCACGGCGTCCTCGGGCTGGTCCGGACCGCTGCGGCCGAGGTCGCGCGCACCGGAGTCACCGTGAACGCGATCTGCCCAGGTTACGTCGACACGCCAATGACCGACGAGTCGGTGGCGAACATCTCCGCAGGCACCGGCCGCCCGGAGGCCGAGGCCCGGCAGATCCTGGAGAACATGCAACCGATCGGGCGGCTGGTCACCGTCGCGGAGGTCGCAGCCGCGATGATGCTGTGCGTGGACAACGGCGCGGTCAACGGTCAGGGACTCAACGTCGACGGAGGGGCGGTGCAGAGTTAACCCATGGCAGACCTCAACCGGGTGAACCCCGACTCTCTCGCCCGCCCGTCCGGCTTCTCGCACGCCGTCGTGGGTCGCGGTACGTCGGTCTTCCTCGCCGGGCAGACCGGCATGGATGTCTCCGGCGCGATCGTCGAGGGCGGAGTCGTGCCGCAGTTCGAGCAGGCGCTGGGCAACCTGCTGACCGCGCTCGCCGAGGCCGGGGGCACACCGGACCGTCTGGCGTCGCTGACGATCTACATCGTCGACATGGACGACTACCGCGCCCACGCCCGCGAGATCGGTGAGGTCTGGAGGCGCCTGGTCGGCACGGACTACCCGGCGTCGGCCGGCATCGGGGTGTCCCGGCTCTGGGACGCGGAGGCGCTGGTCGAGCTCCAGGGGCTCGCGGTCCTGTGACGGTCGGCTCGCACGACCGCTGAGCTAACGGGTCCGCCAGCCTGCTCGTCAGGTGTGACGGTCGTCGCGCTCCCTTTGATCACTCATTGCTTATGCGAAGCGCGGCCGTCGACCAGGCGGTGGGCGTGCTGCGCGGCCGGCTCGCGGAGCCGGGCATCGAGGGTCTCGAAGAGGTCGCCCGCGGCCACACCCGGCCAGTCGCCGGGCAGCAGGTCGAGCGGGATGCCGGGGTCCAGGTAGGGGAAGCGCCGCCAGGCGGTCAGCATCGGGACGTACGCCGCGAAGGCGCGCGCCGGGTCCGCACCCTGCAGCCGGGCGAGGGGCCGGTGCTCGGCCAGGAACTCGTCGTACAGGGCGGCGACGGCGGCCAGGTCCCACCACTCACCGACCCGCGCGTCGACCGATCCCACGCCCAGGTAGGAGCCGCGGAAGAACTCGGTGTACGAGGCCAGTCCCTGCCGCTCGACGGCGGCCAGCGTCTCGTCGTACGCCGTGCCGGGCGCGACCCAGACGCCCGGAGCGGCGGTGCCGAAGCCCAGCCTGGTCAGCAGCGACCGCAGCTCGTGGCGCTTCTCGCGCTCGAGCTCCGGCACCGAGAACACCACCACCAGCCAGCCGTCGGCCACCGACGCCGGGGGGCGGGCCCAGATGCGCGCGTCGCCCTCGACCAGCACTGCCACGGCCGACTCCGACAGTGTGTAGCCGGCCTGGGCGTCCTGCCGGCTCGCCTCGAGGACGCCGCGCTTCTTCAGCCGCGACACCGACGACCGGGTCGCGGCCGCGTCCACGTCGAGGTCGGCCATCAGCGCGATCAGCGAGCGCACGGAGAGCCAGTTCCCCGCATCGCGGGCGTAGAGCCCGAACAGCGACAGGATCAGGTGTCGCGGGGAGTGCTCAGGCATGAGGCTCGCGGAGCCGGAACCGCTGCAGCTTGCCGGTCGCCGTCCGCGGGAGCTCGGCCACGAACTCGATCGCGCGGGGGTACTTGTACGGCGCGATCTCGGCCTTGACGAAGTCCTGCAGCTCGCCGGCGGTGACCTCGCCCGAGCCGGCCGCGGTCACGACGTACGCCTTCACGAGCATGCCGCGGGCCTCGTCGGGGACGCCGACGACCGCACACTCGGACACGGCCGGGTGCTTCAGCAGCGCCTCCTCGACCTCCGGCGCGGCGATGTTGTAGCCGGAGCTGATGATCATGTCGTCGCTGCGGGCCTGGTACCAGAAGTAGCCATCGTCGTCGCGCACGAACGTGTCGCCGGTGAGGTTCCAGCCGCGCTGGACATAGGCCGCCTGCCGAGGGTCGTCGAGGTAGCGGCACCCGGTCGGCCCCTTCACCGCCAGCAGGCCGGGCTCGCCCGGCGGCAGCTCGTGGCCGAGCTCGTCGACGACCGTAGCGACGTATCCGGGGACGGCGCGGCCGGTCGAACCGGGACGGATGTCCTCGCCCGCGGCCGAGACGAAGATGTGCAGCATCTCGGTCGCCCCGATGCCGTCGATGATCTCCACGCCGGTCGCGTCGCGGAACGCCTCCCACACGGCCTTCGGCAGGTGCTCGCCGGCGGACACCGCCTTCGCCAGGGAAGGAAACGCCTTGCCCCCTGGTCGTTGGAGGAGCATCGCCTTGTACGCCGTCGGCGCAGTGAAGCAGATCGTCACACCGTGCGCGTCGATCAGGTCGGCCAGCTCGACCGGCGTCGCCTTCTCGATCAGCAGCGTGGACGCGCCGGCGTGGAGCGGGAACAGCAGCACCCCGCCCAGGCCGAACGTGAAGGCGTACGGCGGCGTGCCGGTGAACACCTCGTCGGGAGTGGGCTGCAGGACCTGTCGCGAGAACGTGTCGCAGATGGCCAGCACGTCGCGGTGGAAATGCATCGTCGCCTTGGGTCGGCCGGTCGTCCCGGAGGTGAAGGCGAGCATGCAGACGTCGTCGGACGACGTGGCGACGTCGTCGAACGTCGGCGGCTTGGCCGCGACCCGCTCGAGCCAAGCCTGGTCACCGAACGCCAGGGTCGGTACGCCGAGCGGCTCCACCGCGTCGGCGAACCGGTGGTCGACCAGCGCCGCGTCGAGGTGGGCGATCTCGTGGATGGTCTGCAGCTCGCCGGTGCGGAGCAACGGCATGGTGGTGACCAGCACGGCGCCGGCCTTCAGCACGCCGAACCACGCGGCGGAGAGCCACTGGTTGTTGGGCCCGCGGAGCAGGACCCGGTTGCCGGGGACGATCCCGAGGTCGTCGACGAGGACGTGCGCGATGCGGTTCGCGGCCGCCACCAGCTCGTCGTACGACCAGGTCGGGAGGCCGGGCTGGTGCAGACACGGCCGGCCACCACCGTGCCGGGCCACCACGTCGTCGAGCAGCGCCGTCGCCGCGTTGAGGCGGTCCGGGTAGTGGAGCTCGGGCAGGGTGAACAACAGCTCGGGCCACTGGTCGGCCGGGGGGAGATGGTCACGGCAGAACGTGTCGACGTGGGCCGACGGGAGCAGCTCCATGGCGGACAACGTATGCCCTGTTCGTTACGACGGGCAAGAGAACGCGATATGCACGCCGGCGGGCCCCGTGCGCAGCGTACGCTTCGACTCACCTACCGAATCGGGGAGCGCGTCATGTTCTGGGTCATCGCCATCATCGTCGTCGTGATCGCGCTCGTCGTGATCTCCACGCGGCGCATCAGGCGCGACCCGTCGTACGACGGCAGCACGCAGGGCAGGATCGACGACCACGCGGTCCAACGCGGCGGCGACAACAACTTCGACCGCTTCGGCGGCGGCGGCATGGGCGGCTGATCGATCAGGCCAGCGCGTCGTAGATCTGCTGGGTCTGCTCGGCGATCGTCTCCCAGGAGAACGCATCGATCGCGCGCTGTCGGCCGGCCCGGCCCATCGCCGCGGCACGGTCCGGGTCGGTGACGATCGAGGTGAGCGCCTCGGCGAAGTCCGCGACGTACTGGTCGGGGTTCAGCGGCGTGCCGGTGCCGTCACTGGCCTGCTCGATCGGCACGAGCAGGCCCGTCTCACCGTCGACCACGACCTCGGGGATGCCGCCGGTGGCGGTCGCGACCACGGCGGTCTCGCAGGCCATCGCCTCGAGGTTGACGATGCCGAGCGGCTCGTAGATCGAGGGGCAGACGAACGCCGTGGCAGCCGAGAGCAAGGCGACGACATCGGCGCGCGGCAGCATCTCGCGGATCCAGACCACGCCGTCGCGGGTCTTCGCCAGCTCGTCCACGAGCCCCTCGACCTCGGCCAGGATCTCCGGGGTGTCGGGCGCGCCGGCACAGAGCACGAGCTGGACGTCGGGTGGCAGTTCGCGGCAGGCGCGCAGGAACAGCGGCAGGCCCTTCTGCCGGGTGATCCGGCCGACGAACACCGCCGACGGTCGGTCGGGGTCGACGCCGTGCGAGCGCACCCGGTCGGGGTCGTCCACGCGGGACCACATCTCGGTGTCGATCCCGTTGTGCACCACATGGACGCGGCCGGGATCGACGTGCGGATAGGCGTGCAGCACGTCGTTGCGCATGGCCGCGGACACGGCGATCACCGCCGCGGCGCCGAGGTATGACGTGCGCTCGGCGAAGGACGACAGCGCGTAGCCGCCACCGAGCTGCTCGGCCTTCCAGGGCCGGAGCGGCTCCAGCGAGTGGGCGGTCACGACGTGCGGGACGTCGTACAGGAGCCCCGCGAGGTGGCCGCCGAGGTTGGCATACCAGGTGTGGGAGTGCACCAGATCGGTCCCCTCGCAGCCGGCCGCGATCGCCAGGTCGACGCCCAGGGTCCGGAGCGCCGCGTTGGCCGAGGCCAGCTCCGGCAGGTCGGCGTACGCCGTCACCCCGGCTTCGTCGCGCGGTTCGCCGAACGCCTGCACGCGAACGTCGAGGCCGGCCCTGCCGCGCAGCGCCCGCACCAGCTCCGCGACGTGGACCCCCGCGCCGCCGTAGATCGCGGGCGGGTACTCCTTGGTGAGGATGTCGACGCGCACGTGGCGAAACTACCCCTATCTCGCTGGCGGTCCGCATGACTAACGTGACGCCATGAACCCCTCCAGCCGCAAGCGAGTCCTCGCCATCGTCCTGGCCGGCGGGGAGGGCAAGCGGCTGATGCCACTGACCGCCGATCGCGCCAAGCCGGCGGTGCCGTTCGCCGGGATCTACCGGCTGATCGACTTCGCGCTGTCCAACGTGGTCAACAGCGGCTACCTGCGCGTCGTGGTGCTCACGCAGTACAAGTCGCACTCCCTCGACCGCCACGTCACCACGACCTGGCGGATGTCGACCCTGCTCGGCAACTACGTCGCGAGCGTGCCGGCGCAGCAACGGGTCGGCAAGCACTGGTATCGCGGCAGCGCCGACGCGATCTACCAGTCCCTCAACCTGATCCACGACGACCAGCCCGACATCGTGGTGGTCGTCGGCGCCGATCACGTCTACCGCATGGACTTCTCGCAGATGGTGGACCAGCACGTCGAGAGCGGAGCCGCCTGCACGGTGGCGGCGATCCGCCAGCCGATCTCGATGGCCGACCAGTTCGGGGTGATCGACGTACGCCCAGGGAACCCGCAGGTCATCCGCGAGTTCCTCGAGAAGCCGGAGGACCCGGTCGGGCTGCCGGACAACCCCGACGAGATCCTGGCCAGCATGGGCAACTACGTCTTCGACGGCAACGCCCTCGCCGAGGCGGTCACCCGTGACTCGACCATGGTGGGCTCCAAGCACGACATGGGCGGCGACATCGTGCCGGCGTTCGCACGCCGCAACGAGGCCGACGTCTACGACTTCAAGGACAACCTGGTCCCGGGCGCCACCGACCGCGACCGCGGCTACTGGCGTGACGTCGGGACCATGCGGTCCTACTACGACGCCCACATGGATGTCGTCTCGCCGCTGCCGGTCTTCAACCTCTACAACTTCGAGTGGCCGATCTACACCTCCTACGGACCCCAGCCGCCGGTGAAGCTGGTCAAGGGTGCCGACGGTGCGGACCCGGTCGCCGACGAGGCACTGCTGTCGCCCGGGGTCGTGATCTCCGGCGGACAGGTACGCCGGTCGGTGCTGTCGCCCGCGGCGTACGTGGAGCAGGGCGCGGTGGTCGAGGACTCCGTGCTGATGAACGGCGTCCACATCGGCGAAGGTGCCGTGGTCCGCAACGCGATCCTCGACAAGGAGGTGCGTGTCCCGGCCGGCGCGCAGCTCGGGGTCGACCAGGAGGCCGACCTCAAGCGCGGGTTCATGGTCGAGGACGGTCTCACCGTGCTCGGCAAGGGCCAGCCGTTCCCGGACGCGTGAGGGGAAGCCGGTGGTAGATCCGGTCGGATCCGTCGACGCCACGAAGGTGCCGCGATATGCGGGACTCACGACGTTCGCGCGCCTGCCGCGGTTGGAGGACCTGCAGCAAGCCGACATCGCGGTCGTCGGCGTGCCGTTCGACTCCGGTGTCTCCTACCGACCCGGCGCCCGCTTCGGCCCGGCCCACATCCGGCAGTCGTCCCGCCTACTGCGCCCCTACAACCCGGCGCAGGACGTCTCGCCGTTCGCGACCCTGCAGGTGGCGGACGCGGGCGATATCGCCGCCAACCCGTTCGACATCGCGGCGGCCATCACCGCGATCGAGGCGGGCGTGGATGATCTCTACACGAGGGCCGATCGGCTGGTGTCGCTCGGCGGTGACCACACCATCGCGCTGCCGTTGCTGCGCTCCGTGGTGAAGCGCCACGGACCGGTGGCGGTTCTGCACTTCGACGCGCACCTCGACACGTGGGACACCTACTTCGGGGAGCCCTACACGCACGGGACGCCGTTCCGCCGTGCCGCCGAGGAAGGGCTGATCGACACCGCCCGCTCCCTGCACGTGGGCATCCGCGGCCCGTTGTACGCCGCCACCGACCTCGTCGACACGCGCGACCTCGGCTACGCCGTCCTCACGTGCATCGACTACGACCGGCTCGGGCTGGACGGCGTCGCCTCGGCGATGCGGGCGCGGCTGGGCGACGGGCCGACATACGTCTCGGTCGACATCGACGTGATCGACCCGGGCATGGCGCCGGGCACCGGCACCCCCGAGGCCGGCGGCCTGACGTCGCGCGAGCTGCTCTCCACGCTGCGCAGCCTCGCGGGTCTCGACATCGTCGGTGCCGACATCGTCGAGGTCGCCCCGGCCTACGATCATGCCGAGGTGACCGGCATCGCCGCGTCACACGTGGCCTACGAGCTCATCTCCCTGATGGCAACTCACGCAAAGGAGCACGACGATGACGGCAACAGCTGAACCCCGCCGCAGCACGATCGAGGTCCGCTCGATCGACTACGTGCCCCTCGCCGAGCGACACGGCAAGCTCTGGCACCTCGGGCCGCTGTGGTTCATGAGCAACGCCCAGATCGCGACCCTCGCCGTCGGCGTCCTCGGCGTCGGGGCCGGCGGCAACCTGATCTGGTCGCTGATCGCAATCCTGCTCGGGGTCATCGTCGGCACCTTCTTCATGGCGGCCCACTGTTCGCAGGGCCCCCAGCTCGGGCTGCCGCAGATGATCCAGTCGCGACCGCAGTTCGGCTACATCGGCGCCATCCTGGTGTGGCTGTTCGCCTACCTCCAGTACGCCGGCTTCAACGTCTTCAACACGCTGCTCGCCTCCGAGTCGGTCACGTCGGTCACCGGGGGCGGGATCGGTCAGGTGAGGCTCTGGCTCGTCGTCGGCACGGCCCTGGCCGCCGCGGCCGCCATCTTCGGCTACGACCTCATCCACCGGATGGAGCGGGCACTGACCTACGGCTTCCTGTTGTTCTTCGGGATCCTGACCATCATCGTCCTGACCCTGCACTACCCGAGCGGCTCGTTCAGCCTGGGCACCTTCGACCTCACCCCGTTCCTCCTGCAGTTCTCGGTCGTCGCGGGCTACCAGATCAGCTGGGCGATCTACGTCTCGGACTACTCGCGCTACCTGCCGCCGGAGGTGACGATCCGCAAGACCTTCCTGTGGACCTACGGCGGGTCCGCGCTCGGTGCGGCCTGGATCATGATCATCGGCGCGGCGCTGGCTGCCTGGGCGGGGCTGAGCTTCAGCGGCACCGGCATCGCCGAGCTGCACTCCGTCGGCAACAAGTTCTTCACCGGCTTCGGCGGGATCGTCCTGCTCTACTCCGCACTCGGGCTGCTCTCGGTGACCGCCCTCAACATGTACGGCGGTTCGCTCACCCTGATCAGCGCGCTGGACTCCTTCAAGAAGGTGCGTCCGACCATGGCGGTCCGACTGTCGATGATCGCCTTCACGGCCGCGCTCTCATTGGTGGTCGCCCTGGCCGTGGCCAACAACGACTCCTTCCAGGCGAACTTCTCGAACTTCCTCCTGCTCGTCCTCTACTTCTTCATCCCGTGGACCGCCGTCAACCTGGTGGACTACTTCATCGTGAGGAAGGGGCACTACGCGATCGCGGAGATCTTCAAGCCGGACGGCATCTACGGCCGCTGGGGGTGGCGGGGGATCGTCTCCTACCTGGTTGGGTTCGCCGCAATGCTGCCGTTCTTCAGCACCGAGCACTACTCCGGCTGGGTTGCGAATGCTGCGGGCGGTGCCGACTTCTCGCTGTTCGTGGGCCTGCCCGTGGCCGCGGTCCTCTACTGGGTGATGTGCCGCAACATCGACGTGGCAGCCGAGGCGCGGCTCGCCGAGGAGCAGGCCGACGTCCTGGAGCGCGAGGCCCTGGCGCACGAGCGCACCGAGGGATGAGCGACGCAACCGCGATGGCCGCAGCCGTCCGCAAGGGGACGACCACGGCCGAGGAGCTGGCCACTGCTGCGCTCGATCGGATCGAGGCCCGTGACGGCGAGGTCAACGCCTTCACGGTCGTGCTCCGCGAAGAGGCCCTGGCGCGTGCTCGCGAGATCGACGCGGCCGACCGGTCGTCGCTCGGCCCGTTGGCCGGCGTACCCGTCTCCGTCAAGGACCACATCTGGATGGCCGGCCAGCCCGCCACGAACGGCTCGCTCGCCCTGCGCGACTTCGTGCCCGATGTGGACGCCGTACCGGTGGCCCGGCTGCGCGCGGCCGGGGCGGTCATCGTCGGCAAGACCAACAACCCGGAGTTCTGCTACCGCGGCTACACCGACAACGCGGTGTTCGGCACGACCCGCAACCCGTGGGCCCTGGATCGGACACCGGGCGGCTCCAGCGGTGGCGCCGGTGCGTCGGTCGCGTACGGCGCGACCCCGCTCGCGCTCGGTACGGACGGCGGCGGCTCGATCCGGATCCCGGCGGCCTTCTGCGGCGTGGTCGGGCACAAGCCGACGTTCGGCCTGGTACCGAAGCTGCCGGGCTTCCGCGGCTGGCCCTCGCTGTCGGTGGACGGGCCGCTGGCGGTCTCCGTGCGCGACGCCGCCCTCGCGCTCCGGGTGATGGCCGGCGCGCACCCGGCCGACCCGCTGACCTGGCCCGTGCCGCTGGGCTCCGAGCGAAAGGTCGACTGGTCGCGCCTCCGCGTGGCGGTGTCCGAGGATCTGGGCTGGGCTCCGGTCGAGCCGGTGGTCCGGTCCGCCTTCCGGGCGGCGGTCGCCCGGCTGGTCGACGACGGCGCAGCCGTGACCGAGACCTGCCCGGACACCGGCTACCCGACCGAGCTGTGGAACGCGACCGCCCTGCCTGAGGGGTTCGCCTCCGAAGGGCCCCTCCTCGACCGGGACGGCATCGACGACGTCACGCGCGAGATCGTGGAGGCCGGGCGGTCCGCCACGGCGTCCGACTACCTCGACGCACAGGAGCGCCGCCGCGCCTTCAGCCACACGTGGGAGTCGTTCTTCGAGGAGTACGACGTCCTGCTCGCGCCGTCGCTTCCGATCCCGGCCTTCGGGACCGACGTCACCGGGCCGGACCGGATCGACGGCATCCCCATCGACCCGTTCTTCGACGACTGGTGCGTGCTCGCCCTCCCCGCGAACCTGACCGGCCAGCCCGCGTGCGCCGTGCCCACCGGCCTCACGTCCGACGGCCTGCCGGTCGGGATGCAGGTGATCGGCCCGCGCTGGGCCGACTCCCGCGTCCTCGCGGTAGCGGAGCGCCACGAGGCGCTCACCGGTTTCGAGCTTGCTCCCGCTCACACCGGGGTCCGATGACGGAACCTGCTGCCAACACGCCACGTCCCATCCCCATGCACCGCACTCTCGGAGCCCTGCTCGCGAGCGCCGCTCTGGCGGTGACGGCCGGCTGCGGCTCGGCGACCTCGTCGACCGCAACCGGGGATCCGTCGGCGTCGGACCCGAACGGCACGATCGACTACACGAAGGTCGCCCTGATCTCGATGACCGGCGGCGGGGGCACTTCGACGCCCCTCGCCAGCCCGCTCGACACCACGGCTCAGGTGTCGGCGTTCGTGCGCCAGTTCCGGGCCAACGCGATGGCCCAGCGGGTGCGTCACGAGCTCGCCGGAGCCGACGTGCCCGCCGGCAGCCACCTGTACGGCGCCGTCATCGCCGTGGGCTGCGACCGACCCCCGGGCTTCGACGTGATCGGTGGCAACGGTCGGCCGCAGATCGTGCCCCGCGAGGTCGCCAGCCCGCTGCCCGAGTGCCTGGCGGCCGTGACCACGGTGGCGATCGTCGCCGTACCGGCTTCGGCGAGCTGACCCGGCCCCGCCGTGTCGGGGCGGGCGGCGGGCGCGGTGGGCCTAGCGTGATGGTGTGGAGCCGTGGAACACGTTTGTCGAGGCTGACAACCTCGACGTGCTGCCGCGGCTCGAGCCGGTCTACGACGTGGTCTACCTGGACCCGCCGTACAACACCGGGAACCCGTTCGCCTACAGCGACAGGGTCGCCGGCAGCCACGCCGACCGCCACCGGACCTGGGTCGATGCGATGCGGCCGCGGCTGCACGCCGTACGCGACGTGATGACCGAGCGCGCAGCGGTGTTCGTGAGCATCGACGACCACGAGGTCGCCCGGCTGCGGCTGCTGATGGACGAGGTGTTCGGCGAGGACAACTTCGTGGCGCAGATCGTGGTCAACCTCAACGCCAAGGGCCGCCAGCTGGGTCGCGGCTTCGCGACGTCGCACGAGTACCTGCTGGTCGGTGCGCGCTCGCAGTCCGCGTGCGCGCTCGACCCGTCCAGCCCGTCGGCCGTCGACCCGCGCGACTTCCCGCTGAACGGTCCCGACGGCGTGCGTTACCGGCGGCTGCCGCTGCGCAACACCAACAAGAAGTTCAACCCGGTCACGGCGCCCACCATGCACTTCGCGATCTGGGGATCGCCCGACACCGGCCGCGTCTCGGTGGACCCGTTCGAGGGGGCGCTGGAGATCAAGCCGGTCTTCGGGGACGGTGCGCCGGCGGTGTGGCGGTGGTCGGCGGCCCTGATCGCGGAGCGCCCGGACGACCTGGTCTGCCGCTGGGTCAACGGCGCGATGGGTCGGCGCGCCGACGTCTTCCAGCTCGACCGCCTGCACGAGGGACGGCGCAAGAAGCTGCGCACGATCTGGCTGGCCTCCGAGATCGGCTCGACCGACACCGCTGTCGCCGAGCTCAAGTCGGTGGTCGGTCACCTCTTCGAGTCGCCCAAGCCCACCGGCCTGATCCGCCGGATCCTGGAGACCATGCCCGACGACGCCCGGGTGCTGGACCCCTTCGCCGGCAGCGGTACGACGGGCCACGCGGTCGCGCTGCAGAACACGGCCGACGGCGGCCGGCGTACCTGCCTCTCGATCAACTCACCCGAGCCCACCCGCACCGGCTCGAACGCCGACCTCGCCGGTTTCGCGTTGGTCAGCGACATCACCCGGGCCCGGCTGCGGGCCGTGGCGGACGCGGTCGGCGGTGGCTTCGCCGAGCTCGACGCGTCGTCACTCTGAGCCCTGCTCAGCGACGGGGTACGGGGATCGTCACCGTAGAAGCGCCTCGCGGGGCTTCTCCCCCCGAATCGGCCCGACGAGGCGCTTGACGCACCACACTCCGGGCGTACCGGGGTCTTGGGCACGTTCCCCCTGGTCTCGCGATTCAGGGAGATACGTCGACCCTACGCCCGTCATCACGGCTGCGTGAAGAGCAAACGTGCTCTACCTCAGCGCCGCCGCCCGTACTGGAGACCCGCCAGGGGCTTGTTGGCTTGAGGCTGTGGCCGCTACGTTGGTGGGTGCAAGCCACCTCATGGTGCTGCCCGGGACCCCGGTAGCGCGTTGAACGCGCAGCCTTCGTAGCGGTTCCCTTCACGGATTCAGCTCTGCCGACTGTCGTGCCTCGCCCCCACATGCCGTGGTCCATCCGAGATGGGGGCTCGAGACCGGTCAGGGAATGACACATGTCCGAAGCCTTGCGCGACCCGCCCGATGCACCACCCCGCTTGCGGGCAGTGAACGTTCGCGACCCGATCATCGAACTCGTGACCACGACAGGGTGCCGGGAGCGGGCCATGCTGATCTACAGGAGCGCGGCCGTCGACGAGGGCGCGGGCGCGGAGCTCGGCGCGGCTGCGGCCACACGTGTGTACGGGCTCGCCGTCAGGATCCTGCCGGCGCCGACCGGGGCCGAGGAAGTCGGGCTGGACTCCGCCCACGAGATCTGGCGGACCTCGACACGCTTCGACGCCGACCGAAGCAGCGCGATGGCCTGGATCATGGCGATCGCGCACCGGCGGGCCGTGGACCGGCTCCGCTCAGCCCGCGACACGACCGCCCCTCCACCACCACAGGTGCCGGTTCGGGCGCTCGGCCGCCGCGCCCGCCGCCACGCCAGTCAGGCCCGCCACGACCAGGCCACCATCTGTCTCGATGCCGCTCAGGTCGGTGAGGCGCTCGCCCGGCTCAACCCGGAACAGCGGGAAGCGCTGGAACTCGCCTATCTCGACGGGTACGTCGCCCCGCAGCCGCCACACCTCCACCTTGCGTCGGAGCCCATGCGGTCCTGACGCACCATGATGGGCGCATGACGACCAAGGTGGCCCTGGTGACCGGCGGGTCGAGCGGGATCGGGGAGAAGTCCGCGCAGCGGCTGCAGGCCGCCGGCTTCACGACGTACGCCGTCGCGCGACGCGTCGACAAGATGGAGCCGCTGGAAAGAGCCGGCGTGACGACCTTCGCGATGGACGTCACCGAGGACGCCTCGATGGTCAGTGGCATGTCCCGGGTGATCGACGAGCACGGCCGGATCGACGTGCTGGTCAACAACGCCGGCTACGGCTCCTACGGCGCCGTCGAGGACGTGTCGATGGACGAGGCGCGCCGGCAGTTCGAGGTCAACGTCTTCGGCCTGGGCCGCCTGACCCAGCTCGCGACACCGCACATGCGGGCGCAGGGCAGCGGCCGCGTCATCAACATCAGCAGCGTCGGCGGGAAGTTCTACGAGCCGCTCGGTGCGTGGTACCACGCCACGAAGTTCGCGGTCGAGGGGCTCAGCGACAGCCTGCGGCTCGAGCTCGCGCCGTTCGGCATCCAGGTCGTGATCATCGAGCCCGGCCCGATCCTCACCGAGTGGAACACGATCTCCCGCGACAGCCTCACCGAGGTCAGCCAGGGCGGCGGATACCAGGAGATGGCCGAGAAGGTGCGCGCCACCATGGAGCGCGGCGACGGCCCGAGGCTCGCCAGCAGCCCGGACACGGTCGCGAAGAAGATCGTCAAGGCCGCCACCACCTCGCACCCGCGTCCGCGCTACCCCGTCGGCCGCGGCGCCGGCACGATCGTCCGCGCCCGTAGGGCCCTCGGCGACCGCACCTTCGACGCCATCATCAAGCGGATGTACCTCTGACCGACCCAAGCTGTGCCCTGGTTGAGGCGTCGACAGGGGACGACGGTGCGAACGTAAAGCGAGGCGCGGCGCCGGAGCGGCGCGCAACCGATCGCGTCCGACTCGGCGACGCGGCGAGTCCAGTTCGCACCGGCGTTCGCTGGCGGCGCCTCGTTCAGAGCGCGAGCGCGATGTTCCACCCGGCCTGCGCCTGGGTGGCCCCGCTGAGAGGCCTCGTCAGATGCCGGCGGCCTTCTCCAGGGCGTTGAGCTCGGAGTCGAGATGGATCAGGAGGCGCTGGAGGTGGGGCACGGTTCGGCGGCAGCCGGTGAGGCCGAACGCCATCTGGTCGGCGTAGGAGTTGCAGGTGATGTTGAGCGCCATCCCGTCGATCGGGATCGACAGCGGGTAGGTGCCCTCGAGGAGCATGCCGTTGTAGTACTGGGTGGTCTTGGGTCCGGGGACGTTGCTGATGATCAGGTTGTACGGCGGCTTCACGATGCCCCCCATCCGCAGCATCGGGGCGAGGATCGCCGGTGCCTGACCGAGCGCGCTCATCGCCAGGATCTGCAACGGTGTCATCTCCGCGAGCGCCCGCTTGCCATCGACCATCGAGGAGTGGACGGCCCGGAGCCGGTCGCCGGGGTCCGCCAGGTCGGTGCCGAGCTTGACCATCACCGCTCCGACCGCGTTGCCGCCGGACGACGAGGCGACCTGGGACTCCTTGGCCTTGAGGCCCACCGGCACCATCGAGACCAGCGTGGTCTCCGGCAGCGCGTCGAGCTCGAGCAGGTAGGTGCGCACCGCGCCGCTGCACATCGCGAGCACGACGTCGTTCATGGTGGTGCCGGTGGACTTGCCGATCGCACGTAGCCGCTCCAGCGACCAGCCCTGCGCCGCGAAGCGTCGGGCGCCGGTGATCGGCTGGTTGAGGATCGTGCGTGGGGCGTACAGGGCAAGGGCCGAGGTCTCGTTGCGGACCGAGCGATTCAACGTCTTGATCAGGGCACCCGGGAGCCCGGCCGCCTCGACACTGATGCCGAGTGCGGCCCGCATCGCCTGGAGCGGCACCTCGGAAAGGCTGGTCTGTGCCTGTTCGCGCACCTTCGCGGTCGACGGCCGGTTCTCCCACGGAGCCGGCATGTCGGTCTTGGTCGGGTCGGTCGAGAGGATGTTCTGCAGCAGCCGCATCGCCGAGATGCCGTCGACGAGAGCGTGGTGGAGCTTGCAGTACATCGCGACCCGGCCGTCGCGGAGGCCCTCGATCAGGTGCCACTCCCACAGCGGGCGCTCGGTGGCGAGACGCGTCGAGTGCAGCCGCGAGCAGAGCTCGAGCAGCTCGCGGACGCGGCCCGGCTTGGGCAGGGCGCTGTGCCGGACGTGGTACTCGATGTCGAACTGGTCGTCCTCGACCCACACCCACTGGCCGGCCGTGCGCACGGAGCGGGTCGGATGCTTGAGGAACAGCGGTGCGATGTCGTCGGAGGCGATCATCTGCGCGTAGAGGTCGTGGACGTAGTTGCGATCAGCCCCCTCCGGCTTGCGGAACAGCTGGAGTCCCCCCACGTGCATCGGCATCCGGCGGTTCTCGGCCATCAAGAATCCGGCCGCGGTCGGATCGAGGGGGTGCATCTGCCGATCCTTGCCGTTGCCCCGGTCGGGGACAAGGGTGGCCGCGACGCTCTGGCAGGATCGGCCGCATGCAGGCGCATCCGTTCGAGGTCGCCCTGGGCAGGAGCCGCACGTCACTGGGCACATCACTGGGCATCCGTTTGGATCGCTGGCGGGCCAAGCGCTGGGCCATCGCGCAGTGCGCCCTCGCGGCCGGGGTGGCCTGGTGGTTCGCCCAGCACGTCGTGGGGCATCCGACGCCGTTCTTCGCACCGATCGCGGCTGTGGTGTCGCTGGGTACGTCGTACGGGCAGCGGCTGCGGCGTGTTGCCGAGGTGACCATCGGGGTGGCCCTCGGCGTGTTCGGCGGCGACCTTCTGGTGCGGACGATCGGCACCGGCTCCTGGCAGGTGGCCCTGGTCGTGGGCCTCGCCATGACGATCGCGATCCTGCTCGACAGTGGCCAGATCTTCGTGATCCAGGCGGCGGTGCAGTCGATCGTGGTGACCACCCTGCTGCCCGACCCGGGCGCCGCGTTCACGCGGTGGACCGACGCGCTGGTCGGTGGCGGTGTCGCCCTCGTCGCCGCGACCGTCGTACCCGCTGCTCCGTTGCGCCGCCCGCGTGAGCAGGCTGCGCAGGTCCTGCGCAAGGTGCGCGACCTGCTGCAGGCCGCCGCCGACGTGATGGTCGACGGCGAGACGGAGCGGGCACTGGAGCTGCTGGCCGAGGCGCGCGCCACCGACCACCTGATCCGCGAGCTGCAGGACGCGGCCGAGGAAGGGCTGGACGTGGTGGCGTCTTCGCCGTTCCGGGTCCGGCACGGGCCGGGCCTGCGCAAGATGGCCGAGCTGGTCGAGCCGCTCGACCGGGCCCTGCGGGGCACCCGGAGCTGGTCCGGCGTACGGCGGTCGCGGCGTACCTCCGCCAGCCGATCCCGCACTCCTACGCGGCGCTCACCGCCGACCTCGCCGCCTCGGCCGAGGTGCTCGCCACCGAGCTCGACGCGGATCGGATGGCGGAGGCCGCCCGGCCCGCACTCCTCGCGGTCGGCCACGCCAGCGCCCAGGTCGAGCGCAGCGACGACCTGTCGGCCGAGGTGATCCTGGCTCAGGTGCGGTCGGTGGTCGCCGACCTCCTGGTGCTGACCGGGATGGATCCGTTCGAGGCCACCGACGCGCTGCCGCCGGTTCGGCGGTAGGCATGGGGTGGGTGCTCCATGTCGACCTCGACCAGTTCATCGCGGCGGTCGAGATCCTGCGCCGGCCCGAGCTGGTCGGCCTGCCGGTGGTGGTGGGTGGGCGCGGCGACCCGACCGAGCGCGGAGTGGTCGCGACCGCGTCGTACGCCGCCCGCGAGTTCGGCGTCGGCTCCGGGATGCCCCTGCGGACCGCTGCGAAGAAGATCCCGGACGCCGTCTTCCTGCCGGTCGACCGCGAGGCGTACGACGAGGCCTCGGCGCGGGTGATGGCGACACTCCGGGCCATCGAGTGGGGTGGGGTGCCCGTGGTGGTCGAGGTGCTGGGCTGGGACGAGGCGTTCCTCGGGCCGGGTGCGGGGCACGGCGATCTGGGGGATCCGCGGGAGTTCGCCGGGCACATCCGCGACACCGTGCTCGCGGCGACCTCGCTGCACTGTGGTGTCGGTATCGGTGACAACAAGCTGCGCGCGAAGATCGCGACGGCGTTCGGCAAGACCGGTGAGGGCGACGGGTCGGGGATCGGCTACCTGACCGAGGCCGAGTGGTACGACGTGATGGGGGAGCGGCCGACGACCGCCCTCTGGGGGATCGGCTCGAAGACCGCTCGACGGCTGTCGGCGCTGGGCATCGAGACCGTGCGTCAGCTGGCAGACTCGGACGCGCCGATGCTCGCCGACGCGATCGGTCCGACGATGGGGCCGTGGTTCCACCGCCTCGGCCGGGGCGCGGACTCGAGTCCTGTCGATGCCACGCCCTGGGTGCCGCGGGCGCACGGTCGCGAGGAGACCTACCAGGAGGACCTGTCGTGGCAGGCCGTCCCGGCGGCGATGCGCGAGCTCACCGCCCGGGTGGTCGAGGACATCGACCGCGAAGGCCGGCCGGCCGCGCGGGTCGGCATCAAGGTGCGCTACCGCCCCTTCATCACTGTCAGCCGGTCCCTGACCCTGTCGGCGCCGACGAACGATCCGACCGTCCTCGCCGACGCCTCCGTGTCGCTGCTCGACCGGGTCGAGCACGACCGTCCGGTGCGGCTGCTCGGCGTACGTCTCGAGATGGTCGAGCCCGACGAGGGTTACCAGCGGTGAGTGACCGACTCGACTGGAAGGTGTGGCACCACGACTACGACGATCCCGACTCGTCCGTGTCGCACCGGCTGGTCGAGGTCCGGGCACGGCTGGCAGGCGTCCTTGCCGACGGTGTCGGGCAGGTGTGGCTGTTGAGCATCTGCGCGGGCGATGCGCGCGACGTGATCCCGGTCGTGGCCGTGTCCGACTGCGACGTCGAGGTCACCCTCGTGGAGCTCGACCCCGAACTCGCCGACCGCGCCCGCAGGGCCGCCGACGCCGCCGGTGTCAGGGTTGACGTACGGACCGGGGACGCGGGCGATCCGGAGGTGTACGCCGGGCTGCACCCCGTCGACGTCCTCGTGATGGTGGGCGTGCTCGGCAACGTCTCCGATGCCGACGCGCGGACCACTGTCGCGGCCGCCGGGTCGCTCGTCGCGGAGGGCGGCACGGTGATCTGGAGCCGGAGCAACCGGTTCCGTGCCGAACCGACCCATGGCTACGAGGACCCGGCAGTGTGGGTGCGCGACCTGTTCGAGGCGCAGGGCTTCGAGACCGTCGACTACCTGAGGCCGGACCAGGACGCCTGGCGGCTCGGTGTCTCGCGGCTGGCCGTGCCCTCGCGCGACCCTCTGCCGGAGCGGATCTTCACGTTCGTGCGATGAGCTCCGCAAGCGTCGCGAGCCAGCGCTCGTGGCTCCCGTCGTACGGCGGGTGGCCGGCGGTCATGGCCGCCTCGACGCGGTCGCAGGACCGCCTCGCCGCCTGCACGACTTCGCTCGGGTAGCCGAGCTCGATGCGGTGCCGGGCGAACTCGTCCTCGTCGTCGACCCACACCCGGCCGTCGAGTCCGAGGACCACGTCGAGGTCGAGGTCCACCATGCGCAGGGTGCGTCCGTCCCAGACCGGCGGCGTCACCATGTCGACGTAGGTCCGCACGGACCCGCCGGGGGCGTGGAACGTGGCCGCCCACCAACGCTCGTCCTCCGCGGCATCCGGGGGCGCGGTGAGACCCACCTGGTCGCTCCGTGAGACGAAGTGCGCCCCGGGGCGGTCGAACTCGGTCCCGGTCGGGAGGCCGACCCAGTCACCGTGCTCGTCGCTGCCCAGCCACCGCGCGTCGAAGGCCCAGTGCGGCCGGTCTCCCCACTTGGTCATCTCCAGCCGGACGCGATCACCGGGTTGCAGAGGCACGCGCCCACCCTGCCACGGCGCGGAAGCGCCCGGCGGTCAGAGGATCTTCGGGGGCCGGACCCGCTTGGCCATGCGCGCGACGACGTCCTGGTAGCGCGAGCCGCTGAGGCGTGCGAAGTGGTGCAGGGCATGGGCGTCGAGGCCGACCAGCACTCGCGCGCGGTTGCCGAGGATGCCCTTGGTGACGATGATCCCGGCGGCACGTTCGGGTGACATCTTGGCCATCTTCTCGTCGAACAAGCGGGCGCTCTCGTCGTGGTCCTCGCGGTCGGAGACGCGGGCGTTGCGGGCGATCGCGGTCTTGATGCCGCCGGGATGGACCGCGGTGACGCCGACCGGGTGCCCCGCGATCAGCATCTCCTCGCGGAGCGCCTCGGTGAAGCCGCGGACGGCGTACTTCGAGGCGTTGTACATCGACAGGCCCGGCATCGAGACCAGGCCGAACAGCGACGACAGGTTGACGACGTGCCCGTCGCCGGAGGCGATCAGGTGGGGCAGGAAGGCCTTGGTGCCGTTGACGACGCCCCAGAAGTTGATCGCGATGATCCAGTCCATGTCGTCGTACGCGAGGTCCTCCACGTCTCCGGACAGCGCCACACCTGCGTTGTTGACGATCACGTTGACGTGACCGAACTGCTCGGCCACGGCGGCGGCGTACGCCGTGATGGCGGCGCGGTCGGACACGTCGAGCCGGTCGCTGCGGACCTCGCCGGCGCCGGCCGACTTCACCAGGTCGACGGTCTCGGCCAGACCGGTCTCGTCGACGTCGGAGATCGCGACCCGGGCCCGGCGCCCCGCCACGTCGACCGCAAGCGCGCGGCCGATGCCGGACGCGGCACCGGTGATCACCACGACCTTGCCGTCGAGGGTCTTCATGCCGGCACGCCCTCCTCGGACAGGTCGGCGCGTGCCGCCGGCGCCGTGCGCACGTCGTACGCCTCGGCGTCGAAGGCGGAGAGCAGTCGGCGGAACGTGAACGTCGACTTCGGCCACAGCACGGTGTTCCTGCCGTGCTCGTCGAGGTACCACGACGAGCAGCCGCCGGTGTTCCACACCGTGCGCCGCATCCGCTTCTGGAGGTCGGCGTTCCACCGGCGCTGGGCGTCCGCGCGTGGCTCGAGCGCGGCGAGGGCGTGGGCGCGCATGGCCCGCAGGGCGTCGCGGATGTAGGCGACCTGCGACTCGATGATGAAGACCATGCTGGTGTGGCCCTGGCCGGTGTTGGGGCCGACCACGAGGAACAGGTTGGGGAAGCCGTGGACGGTGGTCCCCTTGTACGCCGCCATGCCCTCCTTGTCCCACACCTGCGCCAGTGCGCGGCCCTCGCGACCGACGATGTGCTCGGCGATCGGCAGGTCGGTGGTGTGGAAGCCGGTCGCGACCACGATCACGTCGACCGGGTGCTCGACACCGTCGCCGGTCACGATGCCGGTCGGTGTGATCCGTGCGATCGGGTCGGTGACCAGGTCGACGTTGTCGGCGGCCAGGGCCGGGTAGTAGGTGTTCGAGCGCAGCACCCGCTTGCACCCGAGCCGGAAGTTCGGGGTCACCCGCGTGCGGAGGTCGGGGTCCTTGATGGCCTTGCGGATGTTGGCCAGCGCGGCCTTCTCGGCCGGTGCGACCAGCCTCGGCTGCCAGGTGAAGGCCGGCACGTAGCCCTCGTGGGCCCAGTAGATCCCGGTGCGGTAGAGCCGGCGCAGCGCCGGGACGTGCCGGAGTGCGGTCCGCTCGGGACGCGTGTAGGTGCGGTCGTTGCGCGGGATCACCCAGGGGGCGCTGCGCTGGTAGACGTCGAGGCGGCCGGCGACTTTCTGCATCTCCGGCACGATCTGGATCGCGGAGGCGCCGGTGCCGATGACCGCGACCCGCTTGCCGGCGAGGTCGACGTCGTGGTCCCACCGGGCGGAATGGAAGATCTCGCCACCGAAGCCGTCGATCCCCTCGATGTCGGGGAGCCTGGGCGCGGAGAGCCCGCCCGAGCAGTTGACCAGGGTGGTCGCGGTCAGCTCGCCGGCCGGCGTGCGCGCTCTCCACACCTGCGCGGCGTCGTCCCAGGCGGCATCGAGCAGCGGGGTGTCGAAGTGGAAGCGGTCGAGGATGTCGGCGTCGTGGGCGACCTTCTGGATGTAGGTCTGGATCTCCGGCTGCGGGGAGTACGACGACGTCCACTCGGGGTTGGGTGCGAAGGAGAGGGAGTAGAGCTGGCTCGGCACGTCGCAGCAGGCGCCGGGGTAGGTGTTGTCGCGCCAGGTGCCGCCGACGTCGGGGCCGCTCTCGATCACCGCGAAGTCCGTCTCGCCGTCCTCGGTGAGCTTGATCGCCGTACAGACACCGGCGAAGCCGGCCCCGACGACGAGGTGGGTGACGTGTGAGGGGAGCGTCATGCCAGCGACCGTACTGGCGTTATTGAACGAGTGTCAATAAGGTGTGGCGCGTGACCCCGCCCACAGACACCCGGTCCCCCCGGTCGACGCGGCCGCCGTCCGGGCGCAGCCGGCTCGATCCGGCGCAGCGCCGCGAGCAGCTGCTCGACATGGGCGTGCGGCTGCTGGCGACGCGCTCGCTGGACGAGCTGTCGATCGACGACCTGGCCGAGGAGGCGGGTGTCTCCCGGGGGTTGCTCTACCACTACTTCGGGGGGAAGCAGGAGTTCCGCGAGGCCGTCTGCCGACGGGCCGCGGACGAGCTCGTCGCCCGGACCGCACCGCCCGCCGACGGGGAGCCGGCGGGCCGGCTGCTGGCCTCGGTGACGGCGTACCTCGACTACGTGATCGACAACTACCAGGCCTACCTCTCGCTGGTCCGGGGTGCCGCCGGGGGCAATGCGACGCTCCGACAGGTGTACGACGACGCGCGGGCCTCGCTGACCGACCGGATCTTCACCGCCGACATGGACGGCGAGGTCGTGCCGGACACCCCGGCCGCCCGGCTGGTCGTACGTGGCTGGGCGGCCCTGGCCGAGGAGCTCGTGCTCACCTGGATCGCCGACCCCGGGCCGGTCACCCGCGAGGAGCTGCTCGCCATCCTGGCCGGCTCCCTGCCCGCCCTGGTCACCGGCCTCCCGGGATAGTCCCCGACACTTTGGTGGTGGGAAGCCGGACTTTCACCACCAGAACGTCGGGGACTATCCGCCGGTGGTGAGGTCGTAGACGGTGACGCCGTCGACGGTCCTGGCGGTGAACGTGGACTCGACCCACTGGGCGATCGCCGACGAGGTGCTGCCGCCGGCGCCGATGCCCCCGCCACCGAAGCCGCCACCGAAGCCCCCACCGACGCCCCCGCCCGCGATGAAGTAGTGGATCTTGCCGGCCGCGACGTACTCCTTGAACTGCGCCAGCGTCGGGCTGGGGTCGCTGCCGTTGAAGCCGCCGATGGCCATCACCGGCTGCTGGGTGGCGAGCTGGTAGCCCGCCGCGCTGTTCGAGCCGACGGCCGCGGCCACCCAGGTGTACGACGACGCGTCGGCCTCGAGCAGCGCATTGAGCGCCGTGCTGGAGGTGCTCCCGTCGAGCAGCCCGCCGGCGCTGGCACCGCTGCCGCCCCTGGCCGTGCCGCCGATGGCCGCCCTACCGGCCAGTGCACCGCCGGGCGCCGCGCCGAACCCACCGCCCGGGCCGCCGAAGCCGCTCGAGGACGGACCGGCGCTGGGGATGGCGCCCGAGTGCGGCGTGGCAGCGGTGGCCAGGGAGTACGCCGCCGGGCCGGTGAGCCCGACGATCACCGCGGCCGAAGCGACCGCCAGGCCGACCCGGCGGGGCAGGTGGCGCATGCCGACGATCAGCAGTGCAACGGCGAACCCCACGACTCCGACGACGTACCGCAGCCACGGATGCCACGACGCGTCCCGCGCGAGCAGCTCGAAGGCGAGACCGGTGGTGAGCGCCGTGACCAGACCGAGCAGGCCCGAGGCGACCAGGGACCCGCGGTGACGCCACAGCGCGAGGGCGCCGATGCCCACCAGGGCGCCGATCGCGGGCGCGAGCGCCACCGTGTAGTACGGGTGGAAGATGCCGGCCATGAAGCTGAAGGTCAGCCCGGTGACCAGCAGCCAGGCGAGCCAGAGCGTCAGTCCGGCCCGCACGGCGCGGCCGGCGGTGCCGCGTGCGAACCACCAGCCCGCGACGCCGAGGATCAACGCGGCCGGGATCAGCCAGGCGACCTGTGTGCCGACCTCGGAGCCGAACATCCGCCACAGGCCGGTCGCGCCCCACTGGCCCCCGGTGGTACCGCCGCCGCCGACCGACCCGGTCTCGGAGCCGTCGAGGCGGCCGAAGCCGTTGTAGCCCAGGGTGAGCTCGAGGATCGAGTTGTCCTGCGAGCCGCCGATGTACGGACGCGAGGCCGCCGGCCACAGCTCCACGATCGCGATCCACCAGCCGGCGGCGAGCGCCATGCCGCCGGCCGCCGCGAGCAGGTGCAGGACGCGCCGCCGCCATGGCACGGCCGCGAAGACGGCGTACACCGCGATCAGGGCGGGCAGCACCAGGAACGACTGGAGCATCTTGGCCAGGAAGGCGAGCCCGACCAGCACGCCGGCGAACGCCAGCCAGCGCACCGCCCGCCTGCTTCCGCCGGTCGAGCCGCTTCCGCTGGTCGAGCCTGTCGAAACCGTGGCCTCGACGGCGCGCAGGGTGGCGTACGCCGACGCCACGAGCAGCAGCACCAGCATCGCGTCGGGGTTGTTGAAGCGGAACATCAGCACCGCGACCGGCGTCAGCGCCAGCACCGCCCCGGCCAGCAGGCCGGCGCCGGCGGAGCCCGTCGTACGACGAACCGTTGCGTGCAGCAGCGCGACCGCGCCGACTCCCTCGAGCGCCTGCGGCACCAGGATGCTCCACGACGAGAGCCCGAAGATCCGGACCGACAGCCCCATCGGCCACAGCGCCAGCGGCGTCTTGTCGACGGTGATCGAGCTCGCGGCGTCCGACGAGCCGAAGAAGAAGGCCTTCCACGACTCCGATCCCGCCTGCGCGGCCGCGGAGTAGAAGGAGTTGGCCCAGCCCGACGCCCCCAGCCCCCACAGGTAGAGCAGGGCGGTGGCCACGAGCAGCCCGGCGAGCGCCACCCGGTCCGCGCGTACGGGAACCGACGTGCGGACGGCGCCCGCCGCTGGGTGTCCGCGGCGGCCTGGTCGATCGGGCGATGCCGCCGTGAGGTCCGGACGGCGATCGGGAGTGGGACCGTCGGTGGCGTGCTGGTCGCGGGAGAGGGCCGGAGAGGTCATGGGCTCACTGTCGGCGGACCGACTGGCAGCGTCCTCTCGTCACCCTGTGGCTCGTCTGTGAGTGCCCTTGACGGACTATCCCGGCGACGACGGCAGGGAGACCGCGATCCGGGTCGAGCCGGGGACGCTGGGTCGCGATCATCGACCCCAAAGGCGAATAC
>DAINSL010000007.1:32415-42787 GCA_036741335.1 Nocardioides sp.
GGGGACGCTGGCGAGCTCGACCCTGCCGCCGTGGGCGGTGACGATCGCCTGGACCAGGGCCAGGCCGAGTCCGGCGCCGCCCTCGTCGCCCCGGGTGCGGGAGACGTCGCCGCGCGCGAACCGCTCGAAGGCGTGCTCGGCCAGTCCGGGAGGAAACCCGGGGCCGTCGTCGTGCACGACGAAACCGTGCGGCTGCGCGCTCACCGTGACCGTGGTGCCGCTGGGGGTGTACTTGCGGGCATTGGCCAGCAGGTTGGTCACCACCTGATGCAGCCGCTGGACGTCGCCGGTCACCTCGACCGACTCCTCGGGCACCTCCAGCCGCCACTTGTGGTCCGGGCTCACCACCCGCGCGTCGGAGACCGCTTCCACGAGCAGCCGCGAGAGGTCGACCGGCTCGCGCTCCAGCGGCCGACCGGAGTCGAGACGGGCCAGCAGCAGGAGGTCCTCCACGATCGCGGTCATGCGGGCGGACTCCTCCTCGACCTTGCCGAGCGCGGTCTTCGCGGTGTCCTGGTCGTCCGGGCGGCGGCGGGCCAGCTCGGTGTAGCCGGCGATGGTGGTCAGAGGCGTGCGCAGCTCGTGCGAGGCGTCGGCGACGAACTGCCGCACCCGCTGCTCGCTCTCCTGCCGCGCGTTGAGGGACGACTCGACGTGGGCGAGCAGGGTGTTCAGGGCGGCGCCGACCTGACCCACCTCCGTGCGCTCGTCGGTGAGCCGGTCGGGCACCCGCTCGGCCAGCTCGATGTCGCCGCTGGCCAGCGGCAGCGCCGCCACGTTGTGCGCGGTGGCAGCCACCTCGCGCAGCGGCCGCAGCTGACGACGTACGACGTACGTGCCGACTCCGGCCGCGGCGACGATGCCGAGTACGCCGAACAAGGCCTCCCACGCGAGCAGCTGGGACACCGGACCGTCGACCGACGACGTGGGCAGCCCGACGATGATCAGTCCCCCGGGGATCTGCATCGTCGCCACGTGATACTGGCCGTACCCCGCCACGTTCACGTCGTGGCCATGGCGGTCCGGTGGCACGGCCGCGAGCATCGTCACCGTCGACCCACGAAGCTGGTGCGTCGTGTCATCCGTGCGGACCTCGGCGCCGGATGCGCCGCCGGCGACGAGCCCGACCAGGATGTCCAGACGCGGGCCGGCGAAGGGCCCCTGGTTGTCCGCGTCACCGTCGCCCGGTGGCCGAACCGGTCCCCCGCCGGTTTGCGCAGCGTGGGCGGTCTGGTTCAGCGAGGCCAGCACGTCGCGGTCGAGGCGACCGGAGAGGTAGGCGTGCAGTGCCAGCGTGGCCGCACCGGCGATCAGTGCCGCGACCACCGCGACCAGCAGCACCGCGGTGACGACCAGGCGCGAGGTGAGCGAGGCGAAGCGGCCCATGAGGGACCTCACGTCGCCGGCTTGAGCACGTATCCGGCGCCGCGCATGGTGTGGATCATCGGCTCGCGCCCGGCGTCGACCTTCTTGCGCAGGTAGGAGATGTAGAGCTCGACGACGTTGGCCTGACCGCCGAAGTCGTAGTTCCACACCCGGTCGAGGATCTGGGCCTTGGAGAGCACTCGCTTGGGGTTGCGCATCAGGAAGCGCAGCAGCTCGAACTCGGTCGCGGTCAGGTTGATCTCGTCACCGCCGCGGCGTACCTCGTGGCTGTCCTCGTCCAGCTCGAGGTCGCCAATGGTCAGCACCGAGCCCGAGTCGGCCCGGCGAGCACCGGCACGGCGCATGAGCCCACGCAGCCGGGCGACGAGCTCTTCGAGTGAGAACGGCTTGGTGACGTAGTCATCGCCCCCGGCCGTGAGGCCGGCCACCCGGTCCTCGACGGCGTCGCGCGCGGTCAGGAACAGGACCGGGAGGTCCGGGTCGGCCGCCCGCATCCGCCGCAGCACCTCCAACCCGTCGAAGTCGGGCAGCATCAAGTCGAGTACGACCGCGTCCGGCGAGGTCGACTTCGCGGCGGCGACTGCCTTGGCGCCGGTGTAGGCCGCGGTGACCTCGAACCCTTCGTAGCGCAGGGCCATCGAGACCAGCTCGGCGATGTTGACCTCGTCGTCGACGACGAGGACGCGCAGCGGGGATCCATCGGGACGCGTGAGCTCCATGCGACAAGTGTGAGCCCGGTGTCTGTGAGTTTCCTGTGACGCTGCTGTCCGACGGTCACGACCTCCTCATCACCCCCTCACAGGGTCAGCACAGAGCGCGGGCCGAACATCCCCCCATGAGCGAAAGCAACCCGAGCGGCACCCTCGATCCCGACTCGCCGACCGCGCCCCACGCCTACCAGCCACGCCCACGCTTCGTCGACCAGGTGGTCGGGATGCGTGGGGTGATCGCGGTTGCGCTGGCGTGCGTGGTGTTCGGCGGCGTCGGTGGAGCGGTCCTCGGTGCCACCACTAACGGTGGCAACGACGGCTTCGGAGGCCGCGGCGGCTTTCCCGGTGGCCGGCCCGGTGGGTTCCAGCCGGGCCGGCAGGGGCAGTTCCAGCGGGGCCAGGTGCCCCCGCAGGGTCAGGCCCCGAACGGCGGCTGACGCCGCTCGCTCAGCTCGCGTCGTACGTGCGCAGCGCTATCACCGGACAGTTGCGGACGGCGTGCCCCGCGGCGTCCTCCAGGCCACGCGGTACGGCGGCGTCGCGCTCCCCCGTCCGGACCAAGGGGAACCCGAAGTCGTCGACCCCGAGCAGCTCGGGCAGGAGCTCCACACAGCTGCCGTGGCCGTCGCAGCGGGTCCAGTCGATGTGCAGGCGCGTGGTCATCACATTCTCCGCAGCGTGCTCGGGCACCAGCCCTGGAGATGTGCGGCCGTGTGGTCGCGGAAGGCCTCCAGGGTCGAGCCGACGAAACGCGCCGTCCCGTCCGGATGGGCGCAGGCGCCCCGGCCCTTGACCAGCGCCGCCATCCGGGCGACCGAGTCGGGGAGCTTCGGGTCGCGGACGCACGTGGCCAGCCGGTGCAGGTCGGACGCCATCTGCGGGAGGCCGTTGATGCACGGGCCACATTGCGCCGCGGACTGGTCGGCGAGGTAGTCCGCCACCTCCGCGGCGAAGCGCAGGGGACAGGTGCGGTCGTCGATCACGTGCAGGACACCGGCGCCGACCGCCGCGTTCCAGGGCGCGAGGTCCGATCGGGTGAGGCGTACGTCGAGGTGGGTCGCGGGCACCCAGGCGCCGTGGTAGCCGCCGACGAGGACCGCGGCCGGCGCGACCGGCTCGGTCGCCTCCAGCACGTCGGAGAGGCGGGAGCCGCGGGCCGCCTCGACCACGCCGGGGCGGCGGACCGCGCCGGACACGGTGAACAGCGAGGTGCCGGAGTCGTCCGGGGTGCCGGCTGAGCGAAACCAGTCGGCTCCGTTCCGCGCCAGCAGCGCGACCTGGGCCAGGGTCTCGGCGTTCAGGACGAGCGTCGGGCGCCCGTCCACCCCGCTCTCGGTGACCCGGGTGAACGGGTCGCGGGGGAGGGACCCCTTGCCGTTGAGCTGGTTGACCAGCGCTGTCTCCTGCCCGGCCACGAACCCGCCCCGCAACGACCTCACCTCGACGCCGCGTCGTCCGCGAGCCGCCGCCGTCGCGGGAGCGGCGTCCAGCTCGGGTCCGACCGCCAGGATCGCCCGCTTGGCGCGCAGCGCCCGGGCCAGCACCTGCAGACCGTCCAGGACCAGGTGGGGACTGCGGTCGAGCAGGACGGCGTCCTTGTGGCTCAGCGGCTCGCCCTCCATCGCGTTGCCGACCACGACCGGCCGGCGGGCCCCGTTCGCCACGGCCCGTACCTTGATCGCGGTCGGAAAGCCGGCGCCGCCGCGCCCGGTGAGACCGCTGGCCTCGACCAGGGCGAGGAGCTCGGTCAGGCCGAGGTGCGGGAGCGGCCCGTGGGTGGCCTGGTGCTCGGACGGGTCGGTGAGGATGCCGTCGAGCAGGCGTCGGGTGGACGTCATGGTGGTCATGCGCTGGTCCTCCTGGGGTTGCGTTCCCAGCCGCGGTCGCCGTACGACGGCGCGAGCCGCCAGCCGATGGCCGTGACCACCGCGCTGACGCAGACCACTGCCAGCGCACGGAACCAGACGGAGCCGGCGTTGGTGCCGTTGCCGAGGGCGTGCATCAGGGCCACCGGCCACAGGGCATACGTCGCCCAGTGCACGGCCTTGAACACGCGCGGCCCGACCCGGTGCCGCAGCAGCGACACGACCGTGATCACGCCCAGCAGGTCGAGGGCGAGAGTGCCCAGGCCCAGCCAGAGCGGCTTGTAGGCGCCCAGGAACGGGAACACGACGTCGACGAGCTTCAGCTGGGCGTACGGGTCGAAGTAGAGCGTGCCGACGTGGGCGAGGACCAGGCCGGTGCCGGTCAGGGCGGCGGTCCGGTGCAGGTCGCTGGTGCCGAAGCGGCCGAGCCACGGCACCGGACGCCCCGAGCGAGCGACGATGCCGAGCACCAGCGAGACGGTGAAGAGGACGAGGGCGACGACTCCGGTGCCACGGCCGAGGGCCCAGAAGGCGGCGCTCATGCAGCAACCTCCTGGGGCCAGTCACCGACGCGGCACACTCGGTGCCGCTGGTCGATCATCCGGGCGGTGAAGCCGCGCTCGCCGAGCCAGCGGCTCGCGTCGTGGCCGAGGACCACGGCGGCGGTCGAGGCGGTGTTGGCCTCGACGCACGTAGGTGCGGCCACGGAGGCGCTGCGCCACACTGGCGCCGCCGGGGCCGCAGTTCGGGGGTCGACGATGTGGTGCAGGCGTACGCCGCCGCGGCGCCAGGCGCGTCGTACCGTCGAGGAGGTGGCCAGCGCCCAGCCGGTCTGCAGGGTGACCTGGCAGGCCGGGTCGTCGACAGAGTCCGCGACGAGCACCTGCCAACCGTCCGCGGGTGCAGGCCCGGCGGTCGCGATGTCGCCACCGAGCTCGACCAGCACGCCGACGCCGATCGTGTCGGCCGCCCGGTGGGGGGTGAGGTCGGCGGCCCGCGCCTTGGCGGTGGCGCCGAGGTCGAGCTGGATGCCGCGGGGGAGCTCGAGCCGGTCGCCGTACAGGTGCACCTGGCGCCAGCCGGGCACATGCTGCACGAGGCTGACCGGGGCGCCGTCGGCGGGGAGCAGCTCGATGCTGCGGTCGTAGCCGAGCTCGCGCACGGCCGAGCCGACCGTCGGGTCGACCAGGCCACCGCTGGCCTCGGCCGCGTCGAGCGCCGTGCCGACCAGGTCGGCCAGCATCGGCGAGAGCCGGTTGTGGCCGGCGGTGAGACCGGAGATCTCCGAGTCGGGGCGGAAGCGCGAGCACGCGACCTCGACCTCGTGGAGCCCGGCCCGCACCACCTCGACCGCCGCGCCCAGCGCGGACGGGTCGGTGACCACGACGGAGCCCGTCGTGCTCCACAGGTCGAAGCGGTACGTCGTGGCCCCCTGTCCGAGGGTTCCCTGGTCGGTGTTCATGGTCAGGACCCGCTCGTGGTGGCCTGCGGGGTGGTGGTGCTGGGCTTGGTCACCGGGCTGCTCTGCTGCTTGCCGGTCGACGAGCTGGTCGTGTTCGCCCGGCTGTTGTCGTCACCCTCGCCGCTCTTGTGCGAGCTTGAGGTGCCACCCGTGGCCTGGCTGGCCGTGGACGAGCCGGTCTGGGTCGTCAGTCCGAGACCCACCGCGGCGCCCAGGGCGCTGACGACGCTGAGTCCGGCCAGGCCGGCCTGCAGGCGCCGGCTGCGCTTGATGTGTGTCATGTCCTCACTGTCGCCCGCTGGTCTGTGGAGTTCCTGTGAGGGCACTGGCATCGCCGTGTCGGTTGCCTGCCAACAATCTGATTGCGGGCGGAGGCCCCCGCTGGGGGAGAATCACCCGCGTTGTGGACATCTCCTTCCCGCCTGAGCTGCCGATCAGCCAGCGGCGCGACGACATCGCGGCGGCGATCCGGGACCATCAGGTCGTCGTCGTCGCCGGTGAGACGGGGTCCGGGAAGACCACGCAGCTGCCCAAGATCTGTCTCGAGCTGGGGCGCGGCGCCGCCCGGAGCGCCGGTGGGCACGGTGGACTGATCGGGCACACCCAGCCGCGCCGGATCGCCGCCCGCTCGGTGGCCGAACGGCTCGCCGCCGAGACCGGTACGACGCTCGGCGACGAGGTCGGCTACCAGGTGCGGTTCACCGACCGGACGTCTCCGGCCACCCGGGTCAAGGTGATGACCGACGGCATCCTGCTGGCCGAGCTGCAGCGCGACCGACAGCTGCGCCGCTACGACACGATCATCATCGACGAGGCGCACGAACGCAGCCTCAACATCGACTTCCTGCTCGGCTACCTCAGGCGGCTCCTTCCGCGCCGGCCCGACCTCAAGCTGATCATCACCTCGGCCACGATCGACCCGGAGCGGTTCGCCGCCCACTTCGCCGCGGTCTCGACAGGCTCGACCGGCGGAGGGGGGCCCGCGCCGATCATCGAGGTGTCCGGCCGTGCCTGGCCGGTGGAGATCCGTTACCGCCCGCTGATCGACCTCCCCCAGGACGACGAGGAGGGCGAGCCGGTCGTCCGGGACCAGACCGAGGCGATCGTGGACGCCGTACGCGAGCTGTCCGACGAGGGTCCCGGCGACGTCCTGGTGTTCCTGCCGGGCGAGCGGGAGATCCGCGACACCGCCGACGCCCTGCAAGAGCTGGAGAAGCAGCGCCTCGAGGTCGTCCCGCTGTTCTCGCGGCTGTCCGCGGCCGAGCAGCACCGCGTCTTCTCGTCGCACTCCGCCACCGTGCGCCGGATCGTGCTGGCCACCAACGTCGCCGAGACCTCGTTGACCGTGCCGGGAATCCGGTACGTCGTCGACACCGGCCTCGCCCGTATCTCGCGTTACTCCGTGCGGACCAAAGTGCAACGCCTGCCGATCGAGGCGATCAGCCAGGCCTCCGCGGCCCAGCGGTCCGGCCGGTGTGGCCGTGTCGAGGCGGGGATCGCGATCCGGCTCTACGCCGAGGAGGACTTCCTCGGGCGCCCCGAGTTCACCGATCCCGAGATCCTGCGCACCAACCTGGCGTCGGTCATCTTGCAGATGGCGTCGCTCGGCCTCGGAGACGTGGCCCGGTTCCCGTTCGTCGAGCCGCCCGATCGGCGCAACGTCGCGGCCGGGGTGCAGCTGCTGGAGGAGCTGGGCGCCCTGGTCTCGACAGGCTCGACCGGCGGAGGCGAGGGCTCGACCGGCGGAGGTGAGGGATCGCTGACCAGGCTCGGCCGGCGGCTGGCGCGGCTGCCGATCGACCCCCGGCTGGGCCGGATGATCCTGGAGGCCGAGCGCCTGGGCTGCGTGCGCGAGATCCTGGTGATCGCGGCGGCGCTGTCGCTCCAGGACCCTCGGGAGCGCCCCCTGGAGGAGCGGGCCAGGGCCGACCAGCTCCACGCGCGCTTCACCGACCCGGGCTCGGACTTCCTGACCTGGCTCAACCTGTGGCGCCACCTGCGTGCGCAGCAGCGCGAGCTGTCGAGCAGCGCGTTCCGCCGGATGTGCAAGCGCGAGTACCTCAACTACCTGCGGGTCCGCGAGTGGCAGGACTTCGAGTCCCAGCTGCGCCGGGTCTGCAAGGAGCTCAAGATCGACCTCGGCCGTGGGCGACTCGCCGAGGAGCCGGACGCCGACGGCATCCATCAGGCCCTGCTGTCCGGGCTGCTCTCGCACGTCGGAGTGCTGGAGGAGCGCGCATCGACGGGCTCGACCGGCGCACGGGGGCCGCGCGGACCACGGGAGTACCTGGGGGCGCGCGGGGCCCGGTTCGCGATCTTCCCGGGCAGCGTGCTGCGGCGCCGCAACCCGTCGTACGTGATGGCGGGCGAGCTGGTCGAGACCGGGCGCCTCTGGGCGCGACAGAACGCCGCAATCAAGCCCGAGTGGGCCGAGCGGCTGGGCGACCACCTGGTCAAGCGGTCCTGGAGCGAGCCGCACTGGTCGAAGAAACGGGCCGCGGTGATGGCCTACGAACGCGTGATGCTGTACGGCGTCCCGCTCGTCACCGACCGCCTCGTGTCCTACGGCAAGGTCGACCCGGAGCTGAGCCGCGAGCTCTTCATCAGGCATGCCCTGGTGTACGGCGAGTGGTCGACCCGGCACCGGTTCTACGCGCGCAACCTCGAGCTGCTCGGTGAGGCGGAGGAGCTCGAGCACCGGGCCCGACGCCGCGACATCGTGGTCGACGAGCACCCCCTCTTCGACTTCTATGACTCCCGCGTCGGCCGCGACGTCGTCTCGGGCGCCCACTTCGACCAGTGGTGGAAGCAGGAGCGCCGCACCCACCCGGACCTGCTCACGTTCGACCCGTCGATGCTCACCCACGACACGGTCGAGGAGATCCGGGAGGACGACTTTCCCGAGTCCTGGCAGGGCGGTGAGGGCTTGTCGTTCCCGATCAGCTACCACTTCGAACCGGGCGCGGCCGACGACGGACTCACCATCGACGTCCCCGTCGCCACGCTCAACCGGGTCGACTCCGGCGACTTCTCGTGGAACGTGCCGGGCGTCCGCCGCGAGCTGGTCACCTCCCTTATCCGCAGCCTGCCCAAGAACCTCCGGGTCAGCTTCGTGCCGGCTCCCGACCGGGCCCGGGAGTTCCTGACCGCCACGCCGCCCGGCGACGAGCCGCTGCTCGACGCCCTCGAGCGCTGGGCCCGCTCCACCACCGGCGTCGTGGTGCCCCGCGACGCGTGGGACTGGACCAAGGTCCCCGACCACCTGCAGCCGACCTACCGCGTGGTGGGCGACGACGGATCCGAGCAGGCACGCGGCAAGGACCTCGACGCCCTCAAGGCTCCCCTGCAGGGCAGGTTCGCCGATGCCCTCGCCGCCGTGGCGGGCGACAGCGGACTGTCCGCGACCGGACAGAAGACGTGGACCTTCGGCACGCTCGAGCAGGAGATCCTCCAGCGCCGGGCGGGCCACGAGGTGCTGGCCTTTCCAGCCGTCACCGACGAGGGCGCAACCGCCGGTCTGGGCATCTTCGGCTCCCGCGAGGAGGCGGACGCGCGGCACCGTCTCGGCGTGCGCCGCCTGCTGCTGCTCACCCTGCCGGCCGGCGACCTCACCGGCGACCTCATCGGGGGCCTCGACAACGCCGCCCGGCTCGGGCTCGCCGGTTCGCCCTATCCCCACGTCGCCGAGCTCCTCGAGGACCTGCGGGCCGCGATCCTCGCCGACGTGGTCGACGCGCCTCCGCCGGTCCGCTCGCCCGAGGAGTACGCCGCTCTGGTCGCGGCCGCCCGGGCGACCCTGGCCGAACGCACGGAGCCGGTCCTCGCCGACCTGCTCCGCGTGCTCGCCGACTGGCGCGAGACCGACAAGCTGCTCAGCGGTCGCGCCGAGCTGGCCACCCTCCCGGCGCTGCAGGACATGCGCACCCAACTGGCCCGCCTGGTCGGGCGCGGCTTCCTCGGCGAGGCCGGTGCCGCCCGCATGCGCCGCTACCCGACGTACCTCACCGCGCTCCGCCGGCGACGCGAGCGCCTCGATGACGAGGTCGCCCGCGACCGGCAGCAGATGGACCGGGTACTCGGCCTCGAGGACGCGTGGCTCCACCAGGTCGAGGCGCTGCCCGAGGGACGACCGGCTGGCGAGCGGCTGCGGCAGGTCCGCTGGATGATCGAGGAGTACCGCGTCTCCCTGTGGGCCCAGCAGCTGGGCACCGACGGTCCCGTCAGCGACCAGCGGATCCGCCGGCTACTGGCCACGTGAGGTGTCTCCGCTCGCTACTGTGGAGCGGTGACCCAGCGTCCCCATCACCGTCCGCTCGCACCGGGCGACCAGTTCTTCGGCGGCCTCGAGTCGACCGACGACCCGGTCCGTCTGGCGGAAGCGGCGGACCGGGCGGCGGAGCTGCTGGTGCGCGGCGCGCGGGCCTCCGAGGACGGCCAGGTGGCCGAGCGGATCCTGCACCTGGCCGACACCGAGGGCATCGAGACCATCGCCGAGGCTTGGGCACACTCCCCGGCCGAGTCCGTGGCCGGCTGCCTGTGGCGGCTCTACCTGCTCCGCTCGTGGGTGTACGCCGATCCGGTCGGCGTGGCCCGGGAGTTCGAGGCGGGTCGGGCGCGAGCTGCGGTGGACGACGTGGTGGCCGGGGTCGCCGACCCTCCCGGCCCCGACGAGCTCCGCTCGATGGTGGACCAGGTGCTGAGGGGCATCGCCGGGGGTGACTTCGCCGACGTGCTGCTGCGGGCGGCGGCGTTCGCCCGGGTCGTCGCCACCGGCCGCGCCGAGCTCCCCGACAGCGACCCGGTTGCCGCCGTACGCATGCAGGGTGTGGCCGACCAGCTCGACCACGCCGCCCGGCTGGAGCTCGCGGGGCGTCTCTCCTGAGCGCGCGCCCATGACAAGGCGCGCGAGAAGGCCCCTGCGGCACCCGTCCTTGTAGACTGTCGGGGGG
>DAINSL010000007.1:42797-54283 GCA_036741335.1 Nocardioides sp.
GCGCCGGGCCGTGGCAGCCCCGGGTCCCAAAATCAGCCGCTTCGAGCGGCCACGCGCCGTGAGGCGCTCCCGGTCCGGCGCACTTTCACTTCGTCCCACCGGCTAGGGTTTCGGCCGTGATTGGGGGAGACGCGCGGCAGCGGCGCGCACTGACCGGCCTCCTGGCCGCGGGTCTCCTCAGCGGGAGTGGCCTGCTGGCCGCCTGCGACGTGACCTCCTCGTCGGACTCCGGTGTGCCCGGGCCGACCTCCCCCGCGACCTCGTCCACGACCTCGGTGCCGACGCGCCTGCCGAAGGAGACGATGACGTTCGGGGTCGTCGGCAGTGCCGACGAGGTCGACGCCTACCGGCAGATGACCACGTTGTTCGCCCCCTTCACCAAGCAGGTCACGGTCCGGGTGGAGGCCTGGCCCAACGAGGACGCCATGATGGCGGCGCTCCGCGACGGCGCGCAGGTGCCGGACGTCTTCCTGGCCGCGCGCCGCGACCTGCTCTGGCTCACCCAGCACCGGGCGATCCAGCCGGTCGACCAGCTGCTCGACGACCGGGGGGTGGACTTCGGCGACGACTATCCCCGCGACTCGCTGACCGCCTTCGCCAGCGACAACCGTCTCCAGTGCCTGCCCTACGGCATCGAGCCGTCGGTCATCTACTACAACAAGAAGCTGGTCAAGCTCGGCCGGATCAAGGTCGACCCGCCCACCCCCGGCCAGGGCTGGTCGCTCGACCAGTTCGCGACGGCCGCCCGCTGGGCCGAGCGCCACCACCCGGGTGTCAGCGGCCTGTACGTCGACCCGACGCTGGCCGGCCTGGCGCCGTTCCTGTACTCCGGTGGCGGCCAGCTCTACGACAGCACGACCAACCCCACCTCGCTGGCGCTGTCCAGCAGCGCCAGCCAGGCCGCCATCACCCAGGCGATGCAGGTGCTCCGCAAGCGGTCGCTCACCCTGTCGGCGGCACAGCTGCAGAAGCACACGCCGCTGGAGTGGTTCGAGCGCGGCAAGCTGGCCATGCTGGCGGCGTCGCGGGACGTCGTACCCGACCTGCGGACCACGCTCGGCTTCGAGTTCGACGTGATGCCGATACCCACGCTCGGATCGGCCGCGACCGTGGGCTCACTCACCGGGCTGTGCGTCTCGCGGCAGGCACGCGATGCGGCCACCGCGGCGGACTTCGTGGTCTATGCCAGCTCGCCCGAGGCCGTGGGTGCCGTGGCGTCCGCGGGCTACCTGCAGCCGGCCAACCAGACCGTCGCACTGGGAGACGACTTCCAGCAGCCGGGGCGCCTGCCCAAGCACGCGTCGGTGTACACGTTCGGTGTCAAGAGCATGGTGTACCCCCCGGTCATCGCGCAGCCAGAAGCGCTCAGCGAGCAGATCGACCCGCTCGTTGCCCGGCTGTTCGGGGTGCCGGCGTCGCGCATTCCCCGTCTGACCCGGCACATCGACAACTCGTCGCTGCCGATCCTGGCGCCGCCGCCCACGACCGGCCCCAGTGCGAGCGACTCGGCTCAGCCCTCCGGCTGAGACGACGCGATCGCGTCGACGAGCATGGAGATGGTCAGCACGATCTGCCACTCGCGCGCACCGTACTCCCGCAGCTGCGCGGCCACGGTCTCCGCGTCCGATGGTTCGGGTGGCGACCACATCAACCGCCGCACGGTGTCGGGTGAGAGCAGGTTCTCCGCGGGGAGGTCGTGCTCCTCGGACAGGCGCATGATCCCTTCGCGGGCGGCCACCAGGCGCTCGGCGGCGACAGGGTCGCGCTCGGCCCAGGCGCGTGGTGTGGGTGGCCCGTCCAGCCGTGGCGAGCGGGCGGGCAAGTCGTCCTCGGGGAGCTCGCCGGCGATCCGCAGCGCGTCGACCCAGCGGTCGGCGTACCGCTGGGCGCCGCGGCCGTGGAAGCCCTTGGTCGAGAGCAGGGCGGCACGGTCCTCCGGCATCGCCACTGCGGCGGCGACGAGCGCGCTGTCGCCGATCAGGCGGCCGGGTGACACGTCACGCTGCCTGGCCAGCTCGTCGCGGGCCTGCCAGAGCTCGCGCACCGCACCGAGCAGCCGCCGGCCACGGACCTTGTGCAGGCCGGAGGTACGACGCCACGGCTCGGCGCGGACGGCCGGGGTGAACCCCCGCAGCGCCTCGAACTCCTGGCGCGCCCACTCGTCCTTGCCGGTCTCGACGAGCTCGGCGGCGAGCACGTCGCGCAGCTCGATCAGGACCTCGACGTCGAGGGCGGCGTACTCCAGCCACGACTCCGGGAACGGCCGGGTCGACCAGTCGGCGGCCGAGTGCTCCTTCTTCATCCGGTAGCCGAGCAGAGTCTCGACGAGAGTGGCCAACCCGACGCGCGGATAGCCGAGCAGCCGGCCGGCCAGCTCGGTGTCGAACAGGGCGGCCGGGACCAGCCCGACCTCGGTCAGGCACGGCAGGTCCTGGGTCGCGGCGTGCAGGATCCACTCGGTGCCCGCGAGCGCCTCCTGCAGCAGGTCGAGGGAGTCGAAGCCGATCGGGTCGACCAGGAAGGTGCCGGCGCCGACGCGCCGCAGCTGGATCAGGTAGGCGCGCGAGGAGTAGCGGTAGCCGGAGGCCCGCTCCGCGTCGATCGCGACCGGCCCGTCGGCCGCGGCCAAGGCCGCGCACGCCGTGGCCAGGGCCGGCGGTGTCTCGGTCAGCGGTGGCAACCCGTCGCGCAGCTCGAGGAGCGGGGCCGGAGGAGCCTCCTCGACGGGAGCCTCCTCGAGGGGAGCATCGGCGACCACGTCGATGGCATCCTCGCCCGGCCGAGCGGGCGCGTGGGCCTCGTCGGCTGGGGTGGAGGATGGGGTGTGGGTATCAGGCGTCATGTCAGTGGCCGGCTCCACGCCGGCCACGACGACTGGGCATGGCGGTCACGCCCTCCGGAACCGGCGGCAGTCCCGCCGCCGTACAGAGTAGTTCGCCCCATGCCTCGACGTGACTCGCGATGTCCAGGTGGTCGTCGACCAGCTGCGGGGTCCACGAGGCGCGGATCTCGATCTGGGCACTGCCGGAGTCGTCGGCCATCGCGCCGAAGCTGTCGGTGGCGACCCGGGTCACGGTGCCCGAGGCCGACGCGTACGACGCGCCGTGCGCGGTGAGCGCCTCGGTCAGCCACGACCACCCCACGTCGGCCAGCGCCGGGTCGGTGATCATCTCCAGGTCGATCTCGGCGCGGGCATAGGCGACACAGCGGAAGGTGCCGTCCCACGAGTCGTTGCCGGCCGGGTCGTGCAGCAGGATGATCCGGCCGGTGCTGATGTCGACCCCGTCGACGGTCACGTCGGCGCTCAGCGCGGCGGCGTACGGCGCGATCCGCTGCGGCGCCGGCATCGGTTCACACAGGACCTCGGGGCGCATCCTGGCCTCGCCCATGGCGCGCACGGCCTCCTGGAACTCCGGGGGGCTCGCGGCCGCACCCTCACCGGGGCGCGTCTCAGGACCGACGACCATGCCTTCACACTAGGTCGGCCCGGATTGCGCGATGTGCGAACACGCCGGATCACCTGCGACGATTCGCCCATGAGCTCGCCGGCCGACAGCGTCTTCCTCCGCGCCGCGCGGGGAGAGCCGGTGCCGCACACGCCCGTGTGGTTCATGCGCCAGGCCGGGCGCTCGCTGCCGGAGTATCTCAAGCTGCGCGAGGGCGTCGGGATGCTCGAGTCGTGCATGAACCCCGAGCTGGTCACCGAGATCACGCTCCAGCCCGTCCGCCGGTACCGCGTCGACGCGGCGATCCTCTTTTCCGACATCGTGCTGCCGCTCAAGGCGGTCGGGGTCGATCTCGACATCGTGCCCGGGGTCGGCCCGGTCGTGGCGTCGCCGGTGCGCACCCTCGAGGATGTCGCGGCGATCCCCGACCTGACCCCGGAGCACGTGCTGTTCATCACCTCCGCGATCACGTCGCTGGTGGCCGAGCTCGGCGCGACCCCGCTGATCGGCTTCGCCGGAGCGCCGTTCACGGTGGCGTCGTACCTCGTCGAGGGCGGTCCGTCGAAGGAGCACGCGACGACCAAGGCGATGATGTTCGGCGCCCCGGACGTGTGGGACGCACTGATGCGCAAGATCGCCGGGATCTCCGCGGCCTATCTCGAGGTGCAGGTGCGCGCCGGCGCCTCGGCGGTGCAGCTGTTCGACTCGTGGGCCGGCACGCTCACACCGGAGGACTACCGGCAGTCGGTGATGCCGCACTCGGCGCGGGTCCTGTCCGCCGCCGGCGAGCTCGGAGTGCCGCGCATCCACTTCGGGGTCGGCACCGGCAGCCTGCTCGGGCTGATGGGCGAGGCCGGCGCCGACGTGGTGGGTGTCGACTGGCGTACGCCGCTCGCCGACGCGATCGCGCTGGTCGGCGACCGCGCGGTGCAGGGCAATCTCGACCCGACACTCGTCTTCGCGCCGACCGAGGTGATGACGCAGCGCGCGGCCGCGGTCATCGAGGCCGGCCGGGGCGCGCGCGGCCACATCTTCAACCTGGGCCACGGGGTCATCCCGTCGACCGACCCCGACCAGCTCGCGCGGCTCACGGAGTTCGTCCAGACCTACTGAGCCGGCTGGTCCGCCTGCTGCTGGCCCGACCGCTCGTGGTCGGCATCCTCCTCGTCGGCCTGGTCGTGGTCGGTGGGGTCATGATCGGCAGGGTCGTGGTCGGCATGCTCGAGGCTCGCCTGGATCTCGTCGGCGGCCGCCTCGACCAGCTCCTCGATCTCCTCGAGCCCCAGGGACGGGCCACCGGCAAGGTGGCGGTCCGTGCCGAGCAGGACGGCGCCGGGCACGTCGAACACGCGGAGGCGGAGCCGGGTCTGCCCGTCGGGGTCGCCCAGGAGCCGGTCGGCCACCGCTGGGTCGCGAGCCGACAGGTCCGACCACTCGCCCGGCCCCACGAGGTGGACCTGGACCGGTGCGAGCCGGCCCTCCCACACGCGCACCCGTGCGATCACCTCGTCGGCGTCGGCTTCGGCGGGGTCGTAGAACACGAGGAGGCGCGCCGCGGCATCGCTGAGCTGCCAGACCGAACCCACACCGTCGGGACCGTCGAGCACGCCGTAGGGGATGGGCGTGGCGATGTAGGTCTCCGACAGCTCTTGCGGCGACACGTACTTGGGCGGCTTGCCCTCGCGCGCCACCAGCGCCGTGGTGACGATCGCGACGGCCACACCGGCGAGCCACCACCAGGCGTCGCCGAGGTCGCGCAACCTCGGGAGGACACCGTCACCACGCCAGGAGTCGACCCACGTCACCGCGGCGAGCGTCAGCAGGACGGCGTTGCGGATCAGCGTCTGCCGGGTGATCCAGCCGAGCCCGAGCTGACCGAAGCATCCGCACAGCACCGGGTAGGGAAAGGTGAGGGCCCGGGCGACGACCACGAAGTAGGCCAGGAACAGCAGCAGCGTGAGCGTGGCGGCGACGACGTACCAGCGGTCCGGGAGGACCAGCAGCATGGCGGCCACGGCGAGCTCGCCGTACGGCAGCAGAGCCGGCGCCTTTAACCTGACCAGGAAGCGGGGGAGGTCGAGCTTCGCGAACACCGCTGAGGTGTCGGCGCGGTCGCGGATCTTGGCCACGGCGCTGAACAGCAGGATCGCTGTGAGCAGCAGGGGCGGGACGACGAACGGCGCGCTGGGCACCGGCTCAGCATAGGTGGGACCAGCGCCCCTCCGCGGTGCTGTCGGCCAGGTGGGAGAGTGGCCGCGTGGCGCAGGCGCATCCCGATGTCGTGGTCGTGGGCGGCGGTGTCGCCGGCCTGACGGCGGCTCGTGAGCTGAGCCGGTCCGGGATGACCGTGCTGCTGCTCGAGGGCTCGCCGGACCTGGGCGGCAAGCTCCGGCTGGGCACCGTCGGCGGGGTCGAGCTCGACATCGGCGCAGAGTCGATGCTGGCGCGGCGTCCGGAGGCGGTCGGGCTGGCGGCCGAGCTCGGTCTCGACGTCGTTCACCCGGCCACCGGGTCGACCCAGCTCTGGACCCGCGGCGCCCTCCGGCCCTTGCCGCGCACGCTCCTCGGCGTACCCCTCGACCTCGACGCGCTCGCCGCCACCCATGTGCTGTCCGACGACGGGCTCGCCCGTGCTCGTGAGGAGACGGTCCTTCCGCTCGGCCCCGACGACGTATCGGTCGCCGAGCTGCTCGGCTCGCGGCTGGGTCACGAGGTCGTCGACCGGCTGGCCGAGCCGATGCTCGGCGGGGTGTACGCCGGCCACGCGTCGAACCTCTCCGCAGCCGCAACCGCACCCCAGCTGGTCTCACTCCTGCGCGAGCACGGCTCGCTCCTGGCGGCGGCCGCCGCGCTGCCGCCGTCGTCCACACCGGTGTTCGCTGGTGTCGTCGGTGGCCTCGGGCGGCTGCCGCCGGCCCTGGTGGAGGCCGGCGGCTTCGAGGTCCGCACCTCGGCGGCGGTGCGCGGGCTCGAGCGCTCCGGGTCGGGCTTCCGGCTGACCGTCGGGCCGACCCGCGCTCCCGAGATCGTCGAGACGCCGCGCGTGGTGCTCGCCGTCCCGGGACCACCGGGGGCCCGCCTCCTCGCCGAGCTCGCGCCGGAGGCTGCCGCCGAGCTCGGCGCCGTGGAGTACGCCTCGATGGCGGTGATCACTCTGGCCGTGCCCGTGCTCGAGGTCGGTGACTCGTCGGGCTTCCTGGTCCCGTCCGTGGACGGTCGGCGGATCAAGGCGTCGACGTACTCGTTCAACAAGTGGGGGTGGGTCGGCGCCGCGTCGGACCTGCGGATCCTGCGTGCCTCGATCGGGCGACACCGCGAGGAGGCGTCCCTGCAGGCGTCGGACGAGGAGCTCGTCGCGCACGCGGTGGCCGACCTGTCGCTGGCGACCGGCCAGCCGCTGCGGCCGGTCGACGCGCAGGTGCATCGGTGGGGCGGGGCGCTGCCCCAGTACGCCGTGGGCCACCTCGAACGCGTCACGCGGATCCGCTCCGCGGTCGCCGAGGTGCCCGGGCTGGCCGTCTGCGGGGCGGCGTACGACGGCGTCGGCATCCCGGCCGTGATCGGGTCCGCCCGCCTCGCGGCGGCCGAGCTGACCGGGGCAGAATGAGGGCATGAGCAGCACGCCCGACAGCCCCTCACCCAGCCCCACATCCGGCAGGGCCGCCCGCACCCGCGAGATCAACGACATGGTCCGCTACACGATGTGGTCGGTGTTCCGTCTCGAACAGCCGCTCGGGCCGGACGACGCCCCGGAGAGTGCACGTGCGGACCGTGCGGCCGAGGCGGCGGAGGTCGCGGACCTGTTCGACAAGCTCGGTGCCGAGGACGTGGTCGTCCGCGGCACCTACGACGTGGCGGGCCTGCGCGCCGACGCCGACGTCATGGTGTGGTGGCACGCGCCCACCAGCGAGCAGCTCCAGGACGCCTACCACCGCTTCCGTCGTACGGCGTTCGGTCGCCGGCTGGCGCCGGTCTGGTCGCAGATGGCCCTGCATCGCCCGGCGGAGTTCAACAAGAGCCACGTCCCTGCGTTCCTGGCCGACGAGGAGGCGAAGGCGCACGTCTGCGTCTACCCGTTCGTACGCTCCTACGAGTGGTATCTCCTCGAGGAGTCCGAGCGCCGCCGCCTCCTGGCCGAGCACGGGCAGATGGCGCGCGACTATCCCGACGTGCGCGCCAACACCGTCAGCAGCTTCGCGCTCGGCGACTACGAGTGGATCCTCGCCTTCGAGGCCGACGACCTCTCCCGGATCGTCGACCTGATGCGTCACCTGCGCGGCTCGGAGACCCGGCGCCACGTGCGCGAGGAGGTGCCGTTCTACACCGGCGCACGCACCTCGGTCTCCGACCTGCTGGCCCGCCTCCCCTGAGCCGCCCGGGGACGCTTCAGGAGTTGTCGGCGGGCTCGAGGGTCAGCGAGATCGAGTTGATGCAGAACCGGTCGCCGGTCGGGGTGCCGTAGCCGTCGGGGAACACATGGCCCAGGTGTGACCCGCAGTTGGCGCAGCGGACCTCGACCCGCTTCATCCCCTGGGTGGTGTCCTCGATGTACTCCACGGTGTCGGTGATGGGCTGGTAGAAGCTCGGCCAGCCGCAGCCGGAGTGGAACTTCGTGTCGGACTCGAAGAGCTTGGCCCGACACGCCTTGCAGCGGTAGATGCCCTTGGTCTCGGTGTCGGTGTACTCACCGACGAACGGCCGCTCCGTGCCGGCCGTGCGCAGCACGGCGTACTCCTCCGGCGACAGCTCCTGGCGCCACTCTTCGTCGGTCTTCTCCACCTGGTAACCCATGCCTCCACGGTAGTCGGGCGGACAACCGCTCAGCGGATCCAGACCCGCTGTGGGCCGAGCGCGGTGAAACGGCTACCCGCAGTCGTGGGTCCGTGAGGCCAGTCTGGTGCGGCTAGCCTGAGGCGTATGCCGAAGACACCCGCTGCCGAGGTGGTCGCGGGTGACCGCGCGGTGCGGGTCAGCAGCCCCGACCGGGTGATCTTCGAGGCCACGGAGCACACGGCCGAGGTCACCAAGCTGATGGTCGCCGAGTACGTCGCGAGCGTCGGCGACGGCCTGATGCGGGCGCTGCGCAACCGGCCGACCGCCCTGGAGCGCTGGACGTCGGGCGTAAGGCCTGGCATGAAGCTGGCCACGGGGCCCCAGGACAAGAACGCAGACGCGTTCTACCAGAAGCGCGTGCCCAAGGGCGCGCCCGACTACCTCGAGTCCGTCGAGGTCACGTTCCCCTCCGGCCGTACCGCCGACGAGATCTGCCCGACCGAGATCGCGGTGCCGGTCTGGTGCGCGCACATGGGCGCGCTCACCTTCCATCCCTGGCCGGTGCGCCGCGAGGACGTCGACCGCCCCGACGAGCTGCGCATCGACCTCGACCCCCAGCCGGGTACGACGTTCACCGATGCCGTGCGCGTCGCAGGCGTGGCTCGCGAGCTGCTCGAGGAGCTCGGCCTGAGGGGCTACCCGAAGACCAGCGGCAACCGCGGCGTCCACGTCTACGTCCGCATCGAGCCGCGGTGGGAGTTCGTCGACGTCCGCCATGCCGCGATCGGCTTCGGCCGCGAGCTCGAGCGCCGCGACGACGGGGTGACCACTGCCTGGTGGAAGGAGGAGCGCGGCGAGCGGATCTTCGTCGACTACAACCAGAACTGCCGCGACCGCACCATCGCCTCGGCGTACTCCCTCCGGCCGATCCCCGGCGCTCCGGTCTCGACGCCGATGACCTGGGAGGAGCTCGCCGGCGTCACCGACCCGGCCGGGTTCAACCTCTTCACGGTGCCCGACCGGCTCGCCGACGGCGACCCCTGGGCGACGATCGACGACGAGCACCAGTCGCTCGAGCCGCTGCTGCGGCTCTTCGAGGAGCAGGGCGCGGTCGAGCTCAACTACCCGCCCGACTACCCCAAGATGCCCGGCGAGCCGCCGCGGGTCCAACCTAGTCGGAAAAACCCTCTGAACTGGCCTGATGAGTGAAGCTGGGCGGTGTGGCGGAGTAGCACAGTGCTCACTCACCGGATAACCTAAACCCATGACCGGGCGTCTGCAAGACCTTTCGCGGAGTTTCGCGCGTCACCTGCGCGCCGAGGGCCGCTCCGAGCGCACGGTGGTCATCTACGACCAGTCCATCCGCTTCTTCTCCGAGTGGCTCGAGGCCCAAGACAGGACAGCGACCCTCGACGAGCTCACCCGTCCTGCGGTCCGCGAGTGGCTGGCACAGCTCAGTGACTCCCACGAAGCCTCGACGGTCAAGACCCGGTACCGCGGCCTGTTCCGCTTCTGCGGCTGGCTGGTCGACGAGGACGAGTTGCCGGAGAACCCGATGAAGACGCTGAGCCCTCCAGAACCAAAGCCCAAGCCGGTGCCGGTCATCACCGACGCCGAGCTCGAGAGACTGGTCAAGGCGTGCGCCGGGAAGGACTTCACCTCCCGTCGCGACGAGGTCATCGTGCGGCTGCTGCTGGACTGCGGGCTGCGCGTCTCCGAGCTCTGCGGGCTCACCGTCGAGGCCGTCAAGCTCGACCTGGGCATGACCATGGTTCGCGGCAAGGGCAACAAGATCCGGCCCGTCTACTTCGGGGCCAGGACGGCCCGAGCGGTCGACCGCTACATCCGTTCCCGCGGCGCCCATCGCTGGGTACACCTCGACGCTCTCCTGCTCAGCCAGCGTGGTGCCATGAGCCCCGACGGGGTCCGTGAACGCGTGCGACTGCTCGGCGACGCGGCAAGGATCCCGGACCTGCACCCGCACCGCTTCCGGCACACATGGGCGCACGACTTCCTGATGGCCGGCGGCCAGGAGCGCGACCTCAAGCGCCTCGCCGGCTGGTCCTCCGACGTGATGCTCGAACGGTACGGAGCATCCGCCGCCGACGCCCGAGCCCGGGCCGCTGCTCAGCGGATGAAGCGCGGCGACCGGGTATGAGCAGCGCCGAGCACCCGGACGCCACCGCCGTCTACACGGGGCTGCGCAACAGCGGAGGGGCGAGCACCCATCGTGTCCTGGCCTACCTCTGTGCCCAGAACCGCTGTTTGCTGCTGGAGATCATCGCCGTCCCCGGTGGGCAGCTCCTCTACGGCTGGCCGCGCTACAAGACGTCACCGGAGTACACCCAGGAGCACAGCACCGAGTCCGGTCGACGGGCGAACACCGAGGACGGAGAGGGGCGGTGGCGCGTCCTCGCCATGTGGGGGCCCGTGGGGCACCCCAACCCCCAGTGCGACCACGTCCCGATGAAGGTGCTGGAGGACGGCGCGGTCGAGTCCGACCTGGCCGCAGGACACGCCGAGGTGCTTGTCCGCAAGGACGGGACGCGGTTCTCGGTACACTAAGCACATTGCACGGCCCGTCACTGGGCCCGCCATGGAGCTGGCGAACCGGGATCTAGGCATCCCGGAAGCCGAAGGAAACGCTCCGTGGAACCTGCCGAGCGTCAGCTCCGCGCCCGCATCGCCGCCGAGACGTCGTGGGCCAACACCACCGATCGGTCTGCCCGTACCGCCGCCGCCCGTGCGGCGCGCGACCGCAAGTTCCTAGAGGCCGCCGACGGTGATCCGGTCCGCGCGCAGCATCTCCGCGCGGCCCACTTCGCCCGCCTGGCCCTGAAGTCGGTGCAGTCGCGGCGCAAGGCCCGCGAGCTGACGAAGGTCGCCGAGGCTGCCGAGGCCGAGCTCGAGCACGACGGGGGTGGCCCCCTTGACGCGGCCTGAGGTCGTCCTCGAGTACGCGCTCGGCTACGCCGGCCGCGGGTGGCGCGTCTTCGTGCTGTCGGCGACCAAGGCACCGCTTCGGAACTGCGATCTGTGCCGCGCCGAACACACCGCCGCGAAGGCAATGAAGGCGTGCGGCTGCCTGACTTGCCACGGGTTCTACGCCGCGACCACCGACCCCGAGCGGATCGAGAGCATGCTCCGCGCACACCCGCGCGGCATGCTCGCCATTCGTACCGGCGCGGTGTCCGGCCTGGCCGTGGTCGACGTGGACTTCCGCACCTGGGCCGGCGAGCTGCCCGCCGGTGACGACCCCGGCTGGCT
>DAINSL010000007.1:54293-57347 GCA_036741335.1 Nocardioides sp.
TAACCAGCAAGGGAGAACACCAGAGCGACCTTCCTCTCGATGGACGCGATGCCCGCCGGTGACGACCCCGGCTGGCTCACGATGGCCGCCCTCGACCGAGACCGGTTGCTGCCGGGCACTCTGATGCAGACGACCGGCTCCGGCGGTCTGCACTTCCTCTATGCCCACCCCGGCGGCTACCTGATGTCCGGCGCCGGCAAGTACGGCCCGGGCGTCGACTCCAAGGCCGACGGCGGCTACATCGTGGTGGCTCCGTCGGTGAGCAGGTCCGGTCCGTACTGGTGGACTGGCGACGGTCGCTTCGACCATCTGCTGACCCCGTTCCCGGACGCCCTGGCAGCCCGTCTGCGCCCGCCGGTAGTCTCCGCGCGGCCTCTGCCGCGTGTGACGTCCTGGACCCGACCCGACACCGCCAGCACGCGGTTGGCGGGCCTGGTGCGGACCGTGCTCGAGGCAAACGGCGACCGCAACGACCGGCTCTACTGGGCAGCGAAGAAGGTCGGCGAAATGGTCGCGGCCGGCGAGATCGACGCGACCATCGCCGTCGACGTGCTGACCGACGCCGGCCTCACCGTGGGCCTCACCGTCGCCGAGGTCGGCAACGCCACCAAGGGCACGATCGGGTCCGGCCTGCGCAACGGGCGCGTGGTCGCATGACGACCGCGGAGCAGATCGTCGCGCGACACCTCACCGTCGCCGAGGAGCACCGAGGACAGCTCCGGTTCGCTGAGCGGTTCGCCCGGACGTATGGAGGACAGCTCCTCTTCGTGCACGGAATCGGTTGGCACGCGTGGGACGAAGCCCGGTGGGCCGAGTGCCTCGACGGCAAGGAACATCGCGCCGTCATCGAGCTCATCAAGGCAGCCCTGGCAGAGATGCCCGACATCGGGCACGACGCCCGCAAGATGCTGCTCCAGGATGTCGGCAAGGTCGAGTCTGCGGCCGGCATCGCCGGCACACTCGAACTGGCGAGCACCATCCACCCGTGCACTCTGGCCGCGACTCGGCTCGACGCCAGCCCGTACCTGCTGAACACCAAGAGCGGGACCCTCGACATAGAGGCAGGGACCGTCACGACGAGCAACCCCTCCGACCACCTGTCGAAGGTCACCGAGGCACACTTCGATCCCGAAGCGCGCTCGGAGGAGTTCGACCGCTTCCTCGAGCAGACCCAGCCCGACCTCGAGATGCGCGCCTTCCTCGCGCGCACCCTCGGCTCGGCGCTGCTCGGCGTCGTCCGTGAGCACGTCCTCCTCATCTGGTACGGACGTGGCGCCAACGGCAAGGGAACCCTCCGCGACGCCGTGGCCCACGCGCTCGGCGACTACGGCATCGAGGTCCCCGCAGACCTCCTGCTCATGTCGAAGCACGCGGCCAACCTGGCGCCGGAGCGAATGCGGCTCAAGGGCGCCCGGGTGGCGTTCTGCTCGGAGATCGCCGAGGGCGCCAAGCTCGACGAAGCCACCATGAAGAAGCTGACCGGCGGGGATCCGGTCAACGCCAAGCTCCTGTACCGAAACCCGGTCCAGTTCGACCCCTCGCACACATTGGTCATGCTCACCAATCACCTGCCGAAGGTGCGCGGCGACGACCCGGCGACTTGGCGTCGCATCATCGCCGTACCCTTCGACAACGTCGTCCCTGAGAGCCAGCAGGACGGGGAGTTGCCAGAACGGCTCAAGGCCATCCCTGACGCCGTACTTGCATGGCTGTGGGCCGGCTGGCAGGACTACCAGGCCAACGGGCTCAACCCTCCGGCGACAGTCCTTGCGGCCACTCGGCGCTATCAGCTCGACTCCGACACCATCGCGCGGTTTGTCGCCGACGAGAGCGTTGTATGCGACGGGCACGGCGTCGTCGGTTCGGCGGATCTGTACCGAGCCTTCACGAGCTGGTGCAAGGGCGAGGGAGAGCCCACCGAGCTCACCAACAAGGCGTTCACAGACGCCCTCGAGACCCGCGGATATGACCGCAAGACAACCAAGCGCGGAGCGCACTGGCAGGGACTCTCCCTGGTCCCTGATGAGGCGTCCGGAGACAACCCCTGGAGCCACCAATGAGCCGAAAGGTGGTGGGTGGTGGTGGGTTGTCCAGGAGTTTCCATATGAATTCCCGCGTAGAAGTCCCGGGAAACCCACCACCACCCACCACCCAGTCGGGAATCGGAGGAGCTGACGGCGTGATCGAAGTGTCGGAAACCGACACTCGTCGAACCGATCGCAAGACCTGCCGTCACTGCGAGGCCAGCGCCGCCGGGTGCAGGTCGAACGCCTGGCTACGTGGCCGAAACTGCTGCGATGCGTGCACCGGCAACCACGACCTCGACGTCGAGGCTGGGCGGCCGTGGTGACCGACGCCCCGCCCCAGGTCCAGCGGCTCGGAAAGGCGCTGCTCATCCAAGGCCCGGCGATCGCCCTCACCGCCCACCTGCTCCAGGTCGGCGCCGAGAGGGTCCGTGACCGAAACGGAACGGTCCTGCCGGGCACGGAGCAGCTCGTGCGCGAAGCACGGGAGGCCGCGGGCATGTCGGGCGAACGTCATCGCGTCATGGTCAACCCCCCCGACCGGGAAGAGTTGACCTCGGAGGGTGTCATCGATGCGAGGGAGGCCGCCGAAATGCTCGGACTTGGCGTGAGACAGGTCCAGAGACTGGCGGCCTCCCTCGGGGCTCAACGAGTAGGCCGAACGTTCGTTTACGACCGCGGCGCCGTCACCGCCTACGCCGCACACCGAGCCGAGGAGGCCAACCGATGAGCGACGACGAAGACCTCGAGACATTCACCGCATGGCTAGCCAACCTGGGCGGACAACAGGCCACCGAGGAAACCGGTCCCGCGCCCGCACCGGGTCCCCGCCGGCCCACCCCGGACGCTTCTCAAGGCTCCTCGGGTACCTCGCGCCCCCGCACCCCATCCTTCGCCGAGCTCGTCCGCGAGCACCTGCTGACACCGTCCGCGGGTGTCTGGCGCGACCTCTAGATCCAGGAGAACCGCAGTGAGCAAAGAAGCCATCCAGACCAGGGCCGAGGCCCGCACCATCGCGGCCATCGCGGCC
>DAINSL010000008.1:0-13963 GCA_036741335.1 Nocardioides sp.
GTACGACGCCATGCCGGCAGGGTGGACCAGGCCGGCCAGCGAGGCGACGTTGACGATCCGGCCGGACCGCTGGCGCTTGAACATCGGCACGAAGGTGCGGCAGCCGCGCACGACCCCGAACAGGTTGATCTCGGTGATCCATTGCCATTCGTCCAGGCCGGCGACGTCGATGCGCCCGCCGCCGGCCACGCCGGCGTTGTTCACCAGGACATCGAGGCCTCCCCAGCGTTGCTCGACCAGCTCGAGGGCCGCGGCCCAGTCGTCGTCGGAGGTGATGTCGAGCTCCAGGTCGGCCCCCGAGGCGATGTCGGTGGCCAGCACCTCATCCCCCCGCGCCCGGAACGCGTCGGTCAGTGCGGCGCCCAACCCCGAGGCGGCGCCGGTGACGAGCACCCTCATCGGGCGGCGCCATATTTTCCGAGCTCGAGGCGCGCGACCATCCCGCGGTGCACCTCGTCCGGGCCGTCGGCCAGCCGCAGCGACCGGGCGCCGATCCAGGCTGCCGCGAGCGGGAAGTCGTCCGACATCCCGCCGCCGCCGTGCAGCTGGAGCGCCATGTCGATGACCTGTTGCGCCATGTTCGGCACGGCCACCTTGATCGCGGAGACCTCCGCCAGGGCGTTGAGCGGACCGCCCTGGTCGAGCTTCCAGGCCGCGTTCAGCACCAGCAGCCGGGACTGGTCGATCGCGATCCGGGCATCGGCGATGCGTTCGCGGTTGCCGCCCAGGTTGACCAGCGGCTTGCCGAACGCCGTGCGCTCCAGGCCGCGGCGGCAGGCCAGCTCGAGGGCCAGCTCGGCGAGCCCGATCAGCCGCATGCAGTGGTGGACCCGGCCGGGGCCGAGCCGCCCCTGCGCGATCGCGAACCCCTCGCCCGGGCCGGAGATCACGTTCGCGAGCGGGACCCGCACGTCGGTGAACGACACCTCGCCGTGGCCCAACGGCTCGTCGTAGATGCCCATCGTGGTGAGCAGCCGCTCGACCTTCACACCCGCGGCATCGCGCGGCACCAGCACCATGGAGTGCCGCTTGTGCCGGTCGGCGTCGGGGTCGGTGACGCCCATGAAGACGAGGATCCTGCAGTCCGGGTTGCCGACGCCGGTCGACCACCACTTGCGCCCGTTGATCACGACCTCGTCGCCGTCGACGACGCAGGTAGCGGCCATGTTGGTCGCGTCCGAGGACGCCACCTCGGGCTCGGTCATGGTGAACGCCGAACGGACCTCACCGGCCAGCAGCGGCTCCAGCCACTCGCGGCGCTGCTGCTCCGACCCGTAGCGCAGCAGCACCTCCATGTTGCCGGTGTCGGGCGCGTTGCAGTTGAACACCAGCGAGGCGATCGAGGACCGGCCCATCTGCTCGGCCAACGGCGCATAGTCGACGTTGCTCAGTCCCTGCCCGGCGTCGGTGCCGAACCGCACGGCGTACTCACCGGCGTGCTCGATCGGCAGGAAGAGGTTCCAGAGCCCCTGCGCGCGGGCCTTCTCCTTGAGCTCGGCGAGGATCGGGAGCGGCGTCCACGGGTCTCCGGTACGACGTGCCTCGGCGAGGTCGCGGTGGTAGTCCGGCTCGACCGGCGTGATCTCGGCGGCCATGAAGTCCGCGACTCGCGCGGTCAGGTCCGCGGCCCGTGCTGAGGGGGAGAAGTCCATGCCTCCGACCCTAGTGCGGCTGCTGATGTTGGCGGCTCGCACGCAAGCGCGCAGCGCCGTTCGCTGCGGTCCACCGCTCCGGCTCCGCCGGATCGGACGGTCCTCGCTCAGGCGGCGGTGGTCGTGACCACGATCGCGCGGGCGACCGGGTCCTGCCAGCGGCGACGCGTGCGCATCAGCCGGAAGCCGGACCAGATCAGGCACGGCACGGCGAACACCACCGAGGCACGCCAGTCGGGGACGTGCGCGAAGCCGGAGAAGAAGAGCGAGGTGATCGTGGTGCTGAGCGCGAGCCGCGCCGAGTAGCCGACCATCGCCGCAGGCGGTGCCGGGGTCGCGCGCGCGGAGCGCAGGTCCACCGGATAGGGATGCGCGAGCGACCAGCGCAGGGAGGCGCCGACCACCTGGGTGAGCACGACCAGCAGGGTGCAGACCAGCGCGGAGAACTCCTGCGCATTCGGGACGCCGGCGCGCAGCGCTCCGATCGCGATGGTGAGGAGAGAGGCACTGGCCAGGAACTCCGCGAGCACGTAGGTCCGGGCATCGAAGAGGGTGGTCGACGGGACCGGGAGGTTCTCCCGCCACAAGGCCCCGCGACCGTCCAGGCACCAGGCGTTGACACCGAACAGCAGTGCGCCACCGGACGCGACCAGGCCGGGCAGGATCGTCATGGACGGCCAGGGCAGGTTGCCGAAGATCGCCACCAGACCGGGGCCGATGGCCAACACCATCATGCCGCGGCGCATCGGCACGGAGCGCCAGACCGACGCCCGATCGGCGCGGATGAGGGTGCAGAGCATGGTCCGGGCGGCCCGTCGGGGCTCGTGCTGGTCGGTCTCCATCCGGGCCTCGTCGCGCGGCATCCGCCGCGCGGCCAGATGAGCAGGTACGGCGCCGGCCACCAGCGCCGCCACGCTGCCGGCGAGCAGGAACGCGACCATCACCCACCAGCGATAGCCCCATCCGCTGACGGCGCCCTGGAAGACCCACAGGGTGGGGACCTTGTCGAGCAGATGGACGCTGTTGTGCGTGAGCTGGACGGCTCCGGCGCCGAGCCCCACCAGGACCAGCAGCCCGCGGGTGACCCCGATCCCGAACCGGCCACGGCGTACAGCCTCCATGGTCCACGCGATCACCTGGCCCAGCGCCGTGGAGAAGACCAGCCACAGGACCATCACGACCTGTGCCTGGACCAGCTTGCCCGGCCCGAAGCTGTAGGCCATCGACCCGAGCAGCACCCAGGCCTGGAGCATCCAGGCGATGTTGAGCGGCGCGAGCACGAGCGCGCCGAGATGGTCGGTGGTGGGGCTGATCGGGTACGGCGACGCCTGGTCGCGCGAGATCAGCTCGCGTCCGCCGCCGGACGCGATCGCCGAGCTCATGTTGAGCACCAGGATGCCGGCCATGGCCGAGGGCATCAGCAGGAAGATGTCGAACGCCTTGCCGGCGCCGGCGGCGCCGGGCATGAACGCCGGCACGACCGCGATCGCCAGCGTGATCACCGCGAAGGAGATCGACAGGGCGCGGGTCAGATGCCGGCGGCGTACGGCCTGGGCACGGAAGCGGAACAGGATGCCGACGTCCTGGACGGCCCGTCGGGCTGCCGCCACACGACCGGGGGTGGGCTGGACCGCAAGAGCGGTGTCAGTCGAGGAGAGCGCGGTAGGCACGGGCCCCCTCCTCGCCGGCCATCTCCTCGGCGTCCACCGAGGCGACGCGGGATCCACCGCGCAGCACCAGGACGGAGCCACAGGTCTGGATGGCGAGGTCGCGCAGATGGGTGGAGAGCAGGATGCACGCGCCGCGCGCCCGCGCGTCGGCGATCACGTCGAACGTCGCCTCGACACCGATCGGGTCGACCCCGTCGAAGGGCTCGTCGAGGAGCAGGACCCGCGGCTCGTGCATCGCGGCGAGGACGACCGAGAGACGCCGGCCCATGCCGTGGGAGAAGCCGCCGGTCACCCGGTTGGACACGTCGCCGAGCTCGAACCGCTCGAGGAGGTCGCGACCGCGGTCCTCCCAGTCGGTCAGTCGCCGCAGTCGGGCGCTGAGCTGCAGGTGCTCCCACGGCGTCGCTCGCGGCACGAGGCCGCCGACGTCGGGGCAGTAGCCGGTGAGCTGCTTGACGGTCAGGGTCTCGGTCCGGATGTCGTGACCGGCGACGGTCACCGTGCCCGCGGTCGGCGGGACGACCCCGGCGAGCACCCGCATGGTGGTCGACTTGCCGGCGCCGTTGCGCCCGAGCAGGGCGGTGGCCTGGCCGGCGTACGCCTGGACGTCGATGCCGGCGACGGCCTCCACCTCGCCGAAGCGCACGTGCAGGCCGCGGACGTCGACGACGGGCTCACTCACGCGGGCAAGTCTCGCAGCGGTGGCGCGATTCCGCCCCGGGAACGTTGAAGAAAGTTCCGGGTCAGGACGGGAAACCCTCGCGCTTCGCCGCCAGCTCGCGGAGGTACGACGTGGGCGTGAAGCGGGCGCCGTACGTCGCGGCCAGCTCGTCGGCTCGTTCGAGGAACGCCGCCAGCCCGATGCGTCCGTCGCGGGCCTCGTAGCCGGTCATGAACTGCGCGGCGCCACCGGTGTTGGCCGGGAAGCCGATGCCCAGGATCGAGCCGATGTTGGCGGCCGCGGACGAGGTGATGACGCCCTCCTCGAGGCATTTCGCGGTCTCGAGCGCCTCGGCGAACAGCAGCCGGTCCTTGACGTCCTCGAACCGCGGCTGCTCGGCGGCCGGCGGGAACTCCTCGGCCAGGCCCGGCCACAGCCCCTCGCGCCTGCCGTTCTCGTCGTACTCGTAGAAGCCGGCGCCCTTGAGCCGGGACGGCCGGCCGAGCTCGATCATCCGCTGGACGACCGCGCTGCCCGGGTGCTCGGCGAGCGCCGTACCGTCGCGCTCGGCGGCGTCGTTGGTCGCCTTGGCGATCTTGGCCATCAGCTCCATGTTCAGCTCGTCGGAGAGCTGCAGGGTGCCGACCGGGTAGCCGTCCTGGGTCGCGGCCCGCTCGAGCGACATCGGGTGCACGCCCTCGGCGAGCATCGCCAGGCCCTCGTTGACCATCGTGCCGATGACGCGCGAGGTGTAGAAGCCGCGGCTGTCGTTGACCACGATCGGGGTCTTCCGGATCTGGAGCACGACGTCGTAGGCCTTGGCCAGCGCCTCGTCCGAGGTCTCCGCGCCGCGGATGATCTCGACGAGGGGCATCTTGTCGACGGGGCTGAAGAAGTGCAGGCCGATGAAGTCGGCCGGCCGGTCGACGCCGGTGGCCAGCTCGCTGATCGGCAGCGTCGAGGTGTTGGAGCACAACAGGGCGTCGGGGTTCACGTGCCCGGCGATCTCGGCGAACACCTGGTGCTTCAGGCTGGGGTCCTCGAAGACCGCCTCGATCACGAGGTCGCAGCCGGCCAGGTCGGCCGGGTCGGCGGTCGGGGTGATCCTGGCCAGCATCTCCGCGGACTTCTCGGGCGTGAGCTTGCCGCGCTCGATGCCCTTGGCGTTGAGCTTCTCGCTGTAGGCCTTGCCCCTGGCCGCGGCCTCGGCCGAGACGTCCTTCAGCATCACCTGCATGCCGGACCGCGCGCAGGCGTAGGCGATGCCGGCGCCCATCATCCCGGCGCCCAGCACCGCGACCTTGGTCGCCTGGAACTTCTCGACGCCCTCGGGGCGGAACTTACCGGCGTTGATGGCCTGCAGGTCGAAGAAGAACGCCCGGGTCATGTTCTTGAAGTTCTGACCGACGATCAGCTTGGTGAGATAGCGGCTCTCGATGCGCAGTGCGGTGTCGAGGTCGACGCTCGCACCCTCGACCGCGGCGGAGAGGATGGCACGCTGGGCGGGGTAGACCGCGCCCTTCGTCTGCTTGCGCAGCAGGGCCGGGAACGCCGGCAGGAACGCCGCCAGCGCCGGGGACTTCGGGGTCCCGCCCGGCATCTTGTAGCCGCTGCGGTCCCACGGGTTCGTGGCCGCGTCCGGGTCGTCGCGATGCTCGAGGATCCACGCCTTCGCGGCCGGCAGCAGGTCGTCGCGGGAGGCCACGAGCTCGTCGACGAGGCCCAGCGCCCGAGCGTCGGCCGGCTTGAACCGCGTGCCCTGCAGCAGCACGTCCATCAGGCCGGACTGGATCCCGAGCAGCCGCACGATCCGGGTCACACCTCCACCGCCGGGGAGCAGGCCGAGCGTCGCCTCGGGCAGCCCCACGACCGCGGAGGAGTCGTCGAGGAGGATCCGGTGGTTGCACGCCAGGCAGATCTCGAAGCCTCCGCCCAGGGCTGCGCCGTTGATCGCCGCCACGACCGGTCGCGGGAAGGTCTCGAGCTTGCGCAGGTCGGACTTCATCGCCTGCATGCCCGCGAACAGGGCCGGGGCGTCATCGGGTGTGGCCTTGCTCATCAGGGTGAGGTTCCCGCCGGCGAAGAACGTCTTCTTGGCGCTCGCCACCACGACGCCCGTCACGCTCTGCACATCACCGAGCGCATCACTGGCCACCTCGTCGTACAGGCGTCGTACGGCGGCTGCCATCGACTCCTGGTAGATCTGGTTCATGGTGTTCGCGCTGGCGGTGGGGTCGTCCAGCGTCAGCGTGACGATGCCGTCGACATCCCGTTCGTAGCGGACGGCGGTCTGCTGCTCGGTCTGCTGCTCGGTCCGGGTCTCGCTCATCGGTCTCTCTCGCTCTCTCGGGCCGCCCTGCGGCGATAGTCCCCGACGTTCTGGCTGTGGAAAGGCGTCTCCGGCCGACCAAATCGTCGGGGACTACCTCGGAAGAAATCGGTCAGACGAGCTCCACGATGGTCGCGATGCCCATCCCGCCACCGATGCAGAGCGTGGCGAGGCCGCGGCGCTGGTCGCGCCGCCGGAGCTCGTCGATCAAGGTGCCGAGGATCATCGCGCCGGTCGCGCCGAGTGGGTGACCCATGGCGATCGCGCCGCCGTTGACGTTGGTGACCTCGTGGGTGATGCCCATGTCCTTCATGAACCGCATCGCCACGGCCGCGAACGCCTCGTTCATCTCCCACAGGTCGATGTCGTCGACCTCGAGGCCGGCCTTCGCCAGCGCCTTGCGGGCGGCCGGCGCAGGGCCGGTCAGCATGATCGTCGGGTCGGCGCCGGAGACGGCGGTCATCACGATCCGGGCCCGCGGCGTGAGCCCGAGCTCCCGGCCGACCTCCTCCGACCCGATCGCCATCAGCGACGCGCCGTCGACGATGCCGGAGGAGTTGCCGGCGTGGTGCACGTGGTCGATCCGCTCGACCCAGTGGTACTTCTCCAGGGCCACGTCGTCGAAGCCGGCGTCCTGGCCCATCTGGGCGAAGCTCGGCTTGAGGCCGGCCAGGCCCTCGACGGAGGTATCCGGCCGGATCAGCTCGTCGTGCTCGAGCACGGTGAGGCCGTTCATGTCCTTGACCGGGACGATGGCCTCGGCGAAGTAGCCATTGGCCCACGCCTTGGCCGCCCGGTGGTGGGACTCGGCGGCGTAGGCGTCGACGTCCTCGCGGGTCCAGCCGGCCAACGTGGCGATCAGGTCGGCACCGATGCCCTGCGGCACGAAGCCGGTGGTCAGCGCGGTGGCCGGGTCGGCCGCCCAGGCGCCGCCGTCGGATCCCATGGGCACCCGGCTCATCGACTCGACGCCGCCGGCCAGGATCAGGTCCTCGAAGCCGCTACGCACACGTGCCGCTGCCTGGTTGACGGCCTCGAGTCCGGAGGCACAGAAGCGGTTGAGCTGCACGCCCGCCACCGTCTCGGGATATCCCGCCGCCAGCGCCGCTGTCTTGGCGATGTCACCGCCCTGCTCACCGATCGGCGACACCACGCCGAGGACCACGTCGTCCACGCGGCCGACGTCCAGCGTCGGGTTGCGAACCCGGATCTCGTCGAGCAGGCCGACCATCAGGTCGACCGGCTTCACTTCATGCAGTCCACCGACCGCCTTGCCCTTGCCGCGCGGCGTACGGAGGTGGTCGTAGACGAATGCCTGCTGTGTTGATTGCTGGGGTGCCTGCTGGGGTGCTGGAGCCATGCCCCCGATTGTGACACTCTTACTGTCATGGTCGTCAAGGAGGGCGGGGCTGTGGGACCGGTCACGCTGCTCACCCTGGAGGAGCTGACCGACCGAGTCGGGATGAGTGTGCGCAACATCCGCTTCTACACCAGCAAGGGGCTCGTCCCCCCGCCGATACGGCGTGGACGCAACGGCTACTACACCTCCGACCACGTGGCCCGGCTCCAGCTCGTACAGGAGCTGCAGGGCCACGGTTTCACGCTCTCCGCGATCGAGAAGTACGTCGCGGGCATCCCCGCCGAGGCCAGCCCCGCGGACATCGCCCTGCACCGGACGATGCTCGCGCCCTGGATGGCCGACTCCCGCGAGGAGCTGACCCGGGCCGAGCTCGAGCGCCGCGCCGGCCGCACCCTGGACGCCGCGGACCTGGAGACGCTGCAGGCACTCGGCGTGCTCGAGTCGTGCGGGCGCGACAGGTTCCTCGTGTCGGCCTCGCAGCTGGGCGTCGGCCTGGGGCTGCTCGACCTCGGCTACCCGATCGAGGCCGCACGCGCGGCCCACGAGGTCTACACCGCGCACGGTCGGGCCATCGCCGAGGAGCTCTACGAGCTGTTCCGGACCCGCGTCTGGCCCGTCTACAAGGAGCAGGGCGTCTCGCCCGAGCGGATCCAGGACGTGGTCGAGCGGCTCAAGCCGCTCTCGATCGCCGCCCTGGTCCAGGCCTACGAGGCCGGCATGGACGAGACCCGACGGGTCAACATCGCCAAGCGGGCCCGTTGACCGACGGCCGCGCGGCTGAGGGAGGCGTGAGATTCAGCTCTTGAAGGCATCCTTGACATCATCGGCGGCGTCCTTGACGTGCTCGCCGGCCTTCTTGACCTTGGCCTCGCCCTGGTCCGCCTTGCCCTCGGACTCCATGCTCTCGTTGCCCGTGACCTTGCCCGCGGACTCCTTCGCCTTGCCCTTGAGTTCGGTCGCTTCGTTCTCGGCCTTGTCGTCGAAACCCATGTGACGTCACTTCCCTTCTCGTGGCTGTCCCTCAGACAAGCACAGCCGCCTGTCCCGTCCGTACCCCCGCAGGGGTGGGCGATGCCGCGTCGTACGTCACGAGAACGCGAGGACGCCGTCCTCGAGGGAGCCGTGCCGGATGGTGCGCCGGTCCCGCAGGTAGCTCTGCCGGAGCCGCCACGGCTCGCGGTCACCCTGCCGCGGGAGCTGGTCGAGGGCACGCAGGACGTAGCCCGAGGTGAAGTCCATGAACGGCACGGGCTGCACGGAGGGGTCCCGCACGGGTACGACGCGTCGGTACCGCTGCTCGGACATGAAGGCGAGGAGTCGGCAGCAGAACTCCGCGACCAGGTCGACCTTCAACGTCCAGGACGCGTTGGTGTAGCCGACCGTGAAGACGAAGTTCGGCACCCCGGTCAGCATCAGCGCCTTGTAGCTCATCTCGGCGGACGGTTCGACCGGCACCTCGTCGACCACGAGCTCGATGCCGCCGAAGGGCGAGAGGCGCAGCCCGGTGGCCGTCACGATCACGTCCGCGTCGAGGTGCCGCCCACCGGTGAGCACCACTCCGGTCTGGTCGAACCGGTCGATCGTCGCGGTGACGACCTCGGCCCGACCACGTCTCAAGGCCCGGAAGAGATCGCCGTTCGGGACGAAGCACATCCGCTGGTCCCACGGGTCGTAGACGGGGGTGAAGTGCGTGTCGACGTCGTACCCCTCGGGGAGCTGCGCGACGTTCTGCCTGCGAATCAGCCGTCGTACCAGTGCCGGACGGTGCCGGGACAGGCGGTAGAAGGCGGCGGTGGTGACGATGTTCTTCCAGCGGATCACGCGATGGGCCGTCCGGGCCGGGAGCCAGCGACGGAGGCGGAGGGCCACCGGGTCGCGCTCGGCCAGGCTCATGACGTACGACGGCGACCGCTGCAGCATGGTCACGTGGGCGGCGTCCTGCGCCAGGGTCGGCACCAGCGTCACGGCGGTCGCGCCACTGCCGATGACCACCACGCGCTTGCCGGCCCACTCGAGGTCGGCGGGCCAGTGCTGCGGATGCACGATCCGGCCGGTGAAGTCCGGCGCACCGGCGAACTTCGGCTCGTGACCGCGCTCGTAGTCGTAGTAGCCCCGGCAGCTCCACAGGAAACCGGCGGTGAACGTCACGGACACGCCGTCGTGCTCGGCCTCCACCGTCCAGCGCGCGTCGGCACTGCTCCAGGAGGCCCGCACGACCCGGTGGCCGTAGCGGACGTGCCGGTCCACGTCGTACTCGGTCGCGGTCTGCCGGACGTAGTCCAGGATCCGCTCCCCCGGCGCCAGCGACTCCTCGTCGAGCCACGGCTTGAAGCGATAACCCATCGTGTACATGTCGGAGTCCGAGCGCACGCCCGGGTAGCGGAAGAGGTCCCAGGTGCCGCCGCTGACCGCGCGCGCCTCGAGGACGAGGTACGACGTGTGCGGCAGCTCGCGGGTGAGGTGCGCCGCGGCGCCGATGCCGGACAGGCCGGCGCCGATGATCAGGACGTCGACGTGTGGCACCTGCGTCTGGGTCATGCCTGGACCGCGGCTCCCCTCGCGAGCAGGTCGTCGACCCCGTCGACCCCCCAGGCCAGCAGGGCGTCGCGCGTGTCCTGACCCGCGACCGCCGGCGGAGGCGTCGTGAGGCTCGCGGAGGTACGGGAGAATCGGGGGGCCGGCGCGGGCTGGACGATCCCGTCGCGGTCGACGAACGTGCCGCGCGCGGCCAGGTGCGGGTGGGTGAACGCCTCGCTCAGCGGGACGACCGGGGCCACGCAGGCGTCGCTGCCGTCGAAGACCTCGACCCAGTCGGCCCGGCTGCGGCTCGCCACCGTCTCGGCGATGATCCGCCGCAGCTCGTCGTGCGTGCTCGGGTCGTTGCGGTCGGGGACCCGGTCGGCGATCCCGAGCAGGCGGACGAGGTCGTCGTAGAACTTCGGCTCCAGCGCGCCGACCGCAAGGTGCTTCGCGTCCGAGGTCTCGTAGACGTCGTAGAACGGAGCGCCTCCGTCGAGCAGGTTGGCCGCGCGTTCCTCGCGCAGCAACCCTGCGGCGTACATCCCGGTCGCCATGGCGTTGAGGTGAGCCGTGCCATCGACGATGGCGGCGTCGACCACCTGGCCCTTGCCGGAGACCCGGGCCTCGAGCAGTGCCGCGAGGATCCCGATCACGAGGTACGTCGACCCACCGCCGAAGTCGCCGACCAGGTTGCCGGGGAACATCGGTCGGGACCGGTCCTGGCCCATCCCGAAGAGCGCGCCGGTGACCGCGATGTAGCCGAGATCGTGACCGGCCGTGGTGGCGAGCGGACCGTCCTGGCCCCACCCCGTCATCCGGCCGTAGACCAGCCGCGGGTTGCGGGCCAGGCACTCGTCCGGGCCGAGCCCCAGGCGCTCGGTGGTGCCGGGGCGGAGACCCTCGACCAGCACGTCGGCGTTCGCGACGAGGTCGAGCACGGTGGCGACGCCGTCCTGATGCTTGAGGTCGAGGGCGACGCTGGGTCGGCCGCGGTTGAGCAGGTCCGTCGGGCCGCCGGGAAGCGGCTGGCCACCGGGCCGGTCGATGCGGACCACGTCGGCCCCGAGGTCGGCCAGGATCATGCAGGCGTGCGGTCCCGGCCCGATGCCGGCGAGCTCCACGACCTTCACCCCACGGAGCGGACCAGTGCCCCGGCCGAGTGCGAGCGTCATGCCCCCGATCCTCTCAGCCGGCTTGAGCCACCCTCGGCGGGGTAGTCCGAAAACGTTTGGACTGCTCGTACGGCGTGGCGGCAGTCCAAACGTTCCGGACTATCCCAGGACGCGGGCCAGGAACTGGCGGGTGCGGTCCTCGCGGGGGTTGCTGAAGATCTCGGCCGGCGGGCCTTGCTCGAGGATCCGGCCCTGGTCCAGGAAGCAGACGGTGGTGGCGATGTCGCGCGCGAAGCTCATCTCGTGGGTGGCGAGGATCATCGTCGTCCCCTGCTCGGCCAGGTCGCGGACGATGGTGAGGACGTCCCCGACCAGCTCCGGGTCGAGCGCGGCGGTGATCTCATCGAGGAGCAGCAGGGTTGGCTGCGTACACAGCGCGCGGACCAGCGCAGCCCGCTGCTGCTGGCCCCCTGACATCCGGTCGGGGTGCTTGTCGGCCTGGTCAGCCAGGCCGAACTGCGCGAGCAGCCCGCGGGCGCGGTCCTCGGCCTCCTTCTTGGATACGCCGTGCACCTTGCGCGGCGCGAGAGTGCAGTTGTCGAGCACCGTCAGGTGCGGGAAGAGGTTGTAGGCCTGGAAGACCATCCCCATCCGGCTACGGACCTCGCGCCGGTCGATCCGCGGATCGGAGATCTCCCGACCCTCGAACTCGATCACACCGTCGTCGATGTCCTCGAGCAGGTTGAGGCAGCGAAGCAGCGTCGACTTGCCCGAGCCCGACGAGCCGATCAGGCAGACCACGTCGTGCGAGTCGAGCGTGAGCGAGACGTCGGAGAGGACCACCTTGTCGCCGTATGTCTTGCGGACATCGGTGGCGTCGATCAGCGCCGTCACCGGGCACCCGCGAACTGCCGGCGGAGCGCGCGGCGACCGAGCCAATCGGTGAAGCGCGTGAGCGGGATCGTCAGCGCGATGAAGAGGACGGCGGCCACGACCAGCGACGTGTAGTTGAAGTTGTAGTTGTTGTAGTCCTGGGCAGAGAACATCGCCTCGAAGACAAAGATCACCGAGAGCAGCGCGGTGTCCTTCTGCAGCGAGATGAAGTCGTTGAGCAACGGCGGGGCGACCCGCCGCGTCGCCTGCGGCAGGATCACGAAGCGCATCGACTGCCAGCGGCTGAGCCCGAGTGTGTCGGCGCTGGCCACCTGTGAGGGGTGGATCGACTCGATGCCGGCGCGAAAGACCTCGGAGACGTACGCGCCGTACGAGAGGACGAGGGCGCCGGTGCCGAGCCACATCGTGTCGGTGGTGATTCCGGTCAGCTCCAGAGCGGGGATCCCGAACCCGGCCAGGTAGACCAGCAGGATGGTCGGGACGCCTCGGAAGACGTCCGCGTAGACGACCGCCAGGACCCGGAAGGGCAGCATCAGGGGCGAGACCGTGGAGCGGACGATGGCCACGCACGCTCCGAGGACCAGGATGCACGGCTCGGCGACCAGGAAGATCACGATGTTCTTGCCGAAGCCCTTGATCACCTCAGGGAACGACGCCTTGGCCTGCTGCCAGTTGAAGAAGGAGTCCTGCACGCGGGCCCAGCCAGGGGACGACGTGATCCCGAGGGCGAGCAGACCGAGCACCACAACGAGCGCCAGCGAAGCGACCGTGACATCGCGGCGGGCACGGGCACGGCGTACCGCGCGTCGTTCGAGCTCGCGACGGCTCGGCTCCCAGGAAACCTCCGGCGAGCTCACTGCAGGACGGGCACGTTCACCGTGTCGGAGAGCCACTTCTTCTGGATGGCGGCCAGGCCTCCGTCGCCCTTGAGGGTGGTCAGGGCCTGGTTCACGCACGCGACCAGCGGGTTGCCCTTCTCGAAGAGCATCCCGAACTGCTCCGGCTGGCCTCCGGTCGACTCGAACTGGCCGACGATGGTGCCGTGCGGGATCTCCACCGCGGTGAGGTAGAACGCCGTGGGCAGGTCCGCGACGATCGCGTCGACCTGGCCGTTGAGCAGGGCCTGCTTGGCGTCGTTGGTGTTCTGGAAGACGACCGCGTCGCTGTCCGGCTGGATCTGGTCACGGATCGCGGTCAGCGAGGTCGTACCCGTCTGCGCACCGATCTTGTACCGCTTGAGGTCGGCCAGGCTGGTCGCGCTCGCAGCCGGCGAGCCCTTGACCGCGATGATCGCCTGAGCGGCGTCGTAGTAGCCGTCGGAGAACGTGACGACCTTGGCACGGGCCGCCGTGATCGAGATCTGGTTGATGTCGAAGTCGAAGTGCTTCGGCCCCGGGGCGTACGACGCGTTGAAGGGCACCTTGGTCCAGGTCACGGAGCTCGTGTCGAAGCCGAGCTGCTTGGCCACGGCGTACGCGACGGCGGACTCGTAGCCCTGGCCGTTGGTCGGGTCGTTGTGCCGGAACCACGGGTCGTACGCCGGCGAGTCGGTGCCCACCGTCAGGACGCCGGACTTCATGGTCTTGCCCTGGGCACAGTCGGCGGCCGTCTGGGACGCGTTGGTGGTGGGCGTGCTGTCGGTGGCCGTGGTCGAGCTTGCCTGCGGCGCGCACCCGAGCGCGAGGAGCATCAGCGGAACGAGGACGGCAGCCGTTCGAGGCGTGCGCATGCCGCAGATCGTACGGCGTCCGAAGCGAGAGCGCCG
>DAINSL010000008.1:14063-42768 GCA_036741335.1 Nocardioides sp.
GTCGGCCTCCCGCCGTAAGACGACCGCGACCGTCGGCGCGAACTGCGAGGGCGCCCATCAAGCACGGCGTCCGAAGCGAGAGCGCCGGTCGGCCTCCCGCCGTAAGACGACCGCGACCGTCGGCGCGAACTGCGAGGGCGCCATCAAGCACGGGTACGACCGCGTCAGCTGCGCCCGGCGTGCTCCTCGTGGAACCGGTGGACCACTGCGTGGCCCCTTCCGCGCTCCATCAGCCAGTGGTTGACCGGGACAGCGGCGACGAACGCGACGGCCAGCGAGACGCCGAGCGACCACCAGAAGAGGGAGGTGTCGAGACCGGCCGAGATGGCCCCGGGGACGATCAGGATGAACAGGTTGTCGACGATCTCCATGGTCAGGATCGACACGGTGTCGCTGGCGAGCGCGGCCTGGGCTGCCGTCCGGCTGTCGGCACCGGCACGGCGTACACCGGTGTAGGTGAGCAGGTAGCCGAAGAAGAAGGCTAGTACGACGGAGAGCACGATGCTGCCGGCGTTGCCCCAACCCCACCACGTGGTGAGCAGCATCCCGAGGATCTCGCCGATCGCACAGCCGGTGAGGCAGTGCCGGGTCGCCGTGACAGCCATTCTCCAGCTCGCGTCCACGTCGAGCACATTACCCCTGGGGGGTATATGTGTGCAACAGAGGCCGAGCGACCCAGCGGTGGGTGGCAGCCGTCTCTCTAGACTCCCCCGCATGCGGATCACCGTCATCGGCTGCGGCTACCTCGGCGCTACACACGCCGGGGCCATGGCCGAGCTCGGCCACGAGGTCCTCGGCATGGAGACCGACCCGGCCAAGCGCGAGGCGCTCGCCGCCGGCCGGGTCCCCATGTACGAGCCGGGCCTGGCCGACCTCTTGTCGCGCCACGTGACCGAGGGCCGGCTGCGGTTCACCGACTCCTACGAGGAGGTCGCGGCGTTCGGAGACCTCCACTTCGTCTGCGTGGGAACGCCGCAACAGCCGGAGAGCCTCGCCGCGGACGTGAGCCAGGTCGAGACCGCGATTGCCGGGCTCGCACCCCACCTCACCCGTCCGGCGGTCGTAGTCGGCAAGTCGACGGTGCCCGTCGGGACCGCCGAGCGCATGGCCCGGCAGCTCACCGACCTGTCTCCCGTCGGCGCGGACGCCCTGCTGGCCTGGAACCCCGAGTTCCTGCGTGAGGGCTACGCGGTGGAGGACTCGATGCGCCCCGACCGGATCGTGCTGGGCGTCTCCGACGGACGGGCGGAGAAGGTGTTGCGCGACTTCTACGCCACCGTGATCGATGCCGGGACCCCCGTCGTGGTCACCGACTACGCCACCGCCGAGCTGGTCAAGGTCGCGGCCAACGCCTTCCTGGGCACCAAGATCTCCTTCATCAACGCCATGGCCGAGGTGTGCGAGGTCACCGGCGCCGACGTCGTCGACCTCGCCGACGCCATCGGGTACGACGCCCGGATCGGCCGCCGCTTCCTGCAGGCCGGGATCGGGTTCGGCGGCGGGTGCCTGCCCAAGGACATCCGCGCCTTCGTGCACCGCGCCGGTGAGCTCGGGGTCGAGGACGCGATGACGTTCCTGCGACATGTGGACGACATCAACCAGCACCAGCGCGAGCGCGTCGTGAGCATCGTGCGGGCCATGGTCGGCGAGCTCGCCGGGACGCGGATCGCCGTCTGGGGTGCGGCGTTCAAGCCCGACAGCGACGACGTGCGCGACTCACCCGCCCTCTGGATCGCCGGCCAGCTCCACCTGAGGGGAGCCCGGGTCAGCATCTACGACCCGCGCGCGAACGCGACCGCGGCGGTCGCCTTCCCGACGTTGTCGTACGCCGACTCGGCCGTCGAGGCGTGCCGCGACGCCGATGTGGTGCTGCACCTCACCGAGTGGCCGGAGTTCCGCGAGATCGCGCCGTCGGACCTCGCCGACGTGGTGGGCCGCCCGCAGCTGTTCGACGGACGCAACGTGCTCGACCTCGACACGTGGCGCGACGCGGGCTGGACCGCGCGGGCGCTCGGCCGTCGACAGGCCTGAGGGTCAGCCCGGCTCGGCGTACTCGAGGAGCCGGGACGGTGCGAACCCGGTGACGCTCGTGGCGCCCGCCTCGACCAGGTCGTCCGCGGCCAGCTGCCACGTGTGCCCGGTGAGGTTGCGCCGCAACACGTAGCCCAGGCCGTGGCTGCGATAGATCGGGGCGCCGACCGCTCGGACGGCCGACAGCAGCTGGGCGTCGACGTACTTGCGGACCGGCCGGAACCCCCCGGCCGCCCGTAGCAGCGACGCGTCGATCATCAGCATCCCCCCGGCCACGAAGTTGGTGTACTTCTCGGACGGGAAGTGCTGCCGCACCGTCACGTCCCGATCGCTGAGGTAGACGTAGTCTGCTGCCGACCCGACCACCGGCGCACCGCTGTATGCGCGGGCCCGCACCAGGTCGGCGACCACCTCGGGGCCGTACCAGTCGTCATCGTCCATCTTGAGCAGCAGGTGACCCGCTGCGGCCCGGGCGGCCTCGGCCAGCACCCGACCGAACAACGTCTCGGCGGAGCACGAGAGGAGCTGGAACGGCACTCCACCGAGGAGCTCCCGGACCCGGCCCGGGTCCGCCCCGAAACCGTGCGTCGCCAGCACCAGCTCGACGTCGGCTCCACGTTGCCGGGCCACCTGGGCGAGGGCGTGCTCGAGCATCTCGGGGCGCCGCGTGGCCAGCAGGATGCTCACCGATGGATCGGCCGAGACACCGAGCGGAGGGCGGACTCCCCGACCGTCGAGGTGGTCCCAGGCGGCCCTGCGCAGCACGATCGAGTGCTCCTCGCGAGCCTGCACGTCCGTCAGGTCCACCGGCGACTCGATCGCATCCGCCACGGCGTCGCCGAGCGCTGCGCGGAGAGCCGGCGGCAGCGCCGCGTCGGCCACCAGCGGCACCCCGGCCAGCGCGAGGTCCCGCACGAGACTCGGGTCGGCTGAGTCGTCGAGGCGTACGCCGGCCGCCGTTCGCAGGTCGCGCACGAGTCGCTCGACCGGTGTGGCCGGATCCAGCGCTGAGACCGCGACCTCGGGCCCGGTCGGCGCCGGGTCGAAGCCGATCGGGCTGACCGGCACGGAGTCCACCGACGACGTCTCCCAGGAGCCGGGCATCGATGTGGGCGACGAATCGGGCAGCACCAGCCCCGCCCGTGCCGCCAGGCCCCGGCGCCATGCGTACGACGAGAACGCGCCGCGCGCGGCTTCGGCGTGCACCAGGCGAGGGTCGAGATCGTCGCCGAGGAGCCGGATCCCGGTCATGGCCAGCCCGGCCAGGACCCGCAGGTCGGCGCCCGCAGGGACCCGGACGCTCTCGGCATCGCCGAGGGCATCGAGGAGCTCCTCCGACAGCGGCCCGGGCGGCAGGTCGACGACACTCCCCTCTGCCCTCGGCGGTCGGCGTCGCGGCACGAGCACGCCCTCGTCGACTGGCCCGACGTCTCCCCGGGCGTCGAGCACCACGGGAACCCGGCCCGTCACCGGTGACTCGCCGAGCGTCAGCGGTGTGGCTGAGAGGACCACGTCGGGAGGGACGACGAGGTCGGCGATCCGGGTGTCCGGCGTGATCTCGATGCAGGCCGGATCGGCGGGCGGCATCGGCTGGCCTTCCCCTCGCACGAACCCGACCACCAGTCCCCGCGGGCCGCGCACCATCGGGTCCTCTCCGGCGGCCGCCGCCAGCACGGCGTACACCTCGTGCGCGGGCACGGGCCCCTCGAAACGCGCGATCGTGATCGCGCCCGCGCCCTCCAGGTAGGCCTCGGTCCCGAGCAATGCCGGCCACGTCGGGAGCGCTGTGAGCCCGATGGGCACACGCGCGCGCCGCAGCACGAGGGCCACCGTGCGGGTACGGCCCAGACGCGGAAACGCGGTCGACCTCAGGTCGAGCCGGTCGTCGACGACGAGCACCACCGCCCAGGAGCGCGACGGTGTCGGCGCATGGTCCAGGTCCACCATCTCGGCCCAGGACGGCACGGTGATCCCGTCGAGTCGGCCGGTGACCAGCACCCGGCCCCGCCCCTGCTTGCGGGCCAGCCGTGACACGAGACCGTCGACGGGGACCATGGTGTGGCTAGGGTACGACGGGTCAACGTGCGGGCAGCGGGCGAACGACACCGGACCGTGCGTTCCCCCGAGACGAGACAGGTCGGGCGAGGGAGAGTCAGTGCGGACGTCGGACGGTCGGGCAGTGCGACGTGCCGTCGCGCTGATCGAGGACACCGTGCTCTTCGACGCCGACTGGTACGCCGACCGCTGCGGTCGCAGGTTCGCCGACCGGTCCGAGGCGATCACCGACTACGTGATCGCGCATGGCAGCGACGGGACGCCCCACCCGCTGTTCTCGGACCGCTGGTTGTACCGACGGAACGCCTGGCAACGACGCTCCCCCGACCCACTGTCGGACTACCTCTCCCACGAGGCCCCCCGCCGCCGCAGCCCCCACCCCCTGATCGACATCCCCACGCTGCTGGCCGCCTGGCCGGGCCCCACCGAGTTCCGGCTGGGGCCCGTCGACGCGTGGCTCCGGCAGGCCACCGACACCACGCGGCTCCCCACCCGCTTCGGGGAGGCCACCCTGGGCGGTGTCCGTGCCAGGATGTCGGTCAGGGGGTCGGCGCCGCGGCCGCTCGACGTACCGTCCGGCTCCACCGCAGTCCTCCTGCTTCCCAGCGAGCTGGCGAACGCCGCGCAGCTGACCGTCGCCTGGCAGCGACACCTGCACCGGCTCGACGTGCCGTCGTACGCCGCCACTGCGGACCGGGGAGTCGGCCAGCTGCTCGCGGCCGTGGCGGGGTCGCTGGACGGTGCCAGCACCCTGGACCCCGACGCCGCCCTGGAGACGCTCCTCGAAGCGGTCGACGTCGTCGTGGTGGTGCGACCCACCCTGCGTCCCGCGTCGTGGCCGTGGCTGCCGGCACTGGTGCAGGCACTGATCGACCCCGAGGTGTCGATCGCGCAGGCCATCCTGGTCGGTCAGGAGCGCACCGTCTCCGCGGCCGGCGCCGACTGGTCGGACGGCACGATCCAACCCTTCCTCGCCGGCCACCCGGTGGCGGATGCGACCCGGGTCGACGACACGCCTCCGGCCGGCCCCTGGCCCGGCGTCACGGCGTTCCGGGCCCGTGACGTGCTCCGCGCCCAGCCGGGCCTCACCCCGCGCACGCTCGACGAGCGCGGCCTCGCGGCTGCGCTGCCGGGCCGGACCAGGCTGGCGACCCGCGCCATCGTGCCGGGCACCGCACTCGGCGCAGGCAGGGCACCCGCGGCCGAGCATGACGCGGCCGGCTGGCGACCCACCGCCCTGGGCGAACCGCGGGAACCCCTGACCGTGACCGAGGGGCGGCGAACCCTGCGCTGGGCCATCGACACGGCCGGCCCGTTCGGCGACGACCGATGGGGCGACCTCCACTTCGCCCGGTCCCTGGCGTCGGCCCTCGGGGCACTCGGCCAGCATGTGGCGCTCGACCACCCCGAGAGCCGCGGACGCGCCTCCCGCCAGCTCGACGACGTCGTACTCGTGCTGCGAGGACTCGATCGCGTGGCACCGCAAGCCGGCGCGCTGAACCTGCTCTGGGTGATCAGCCACCCCGATGCCGTGGACGCCGCCGAGGTCGCGGGGTACGACGCCGCCTTCGCGGCCGGACCGAGCTGGGCACGCGAGCGGAGTCGGGGCTGGGGCGTCCGGATCGACCCCTTGCTGCAGTGCACGGACGGCCGGCACTTCCACCCGGGTCTCGCCGAACCGGAGACCGGGCCCGAGGTGCTCTTCGTCGGCAACAGGCGGCGGGGCGGCGACCGGCCCGCGGTCCGCGAGGCCCTCGCGGCGGGCCTCCCGCTGCACGTGGTCGGCGCGGGCTGGGAGGGCATCGTCGACGTGGACTCCGAGTACGTCGAGAACTCCCACCTCGGGGCGCTGTACGAGTCGGCCGGCGTGGTCCTCAACGACCACTGGCCCGACATGGCCGACGCGGGCTTCGTCTCCAACCGGGTCTTCGACGTGCTCGCCACCGGCGCCCGGCTGGTCACGGACCCGGTCACCGGCCTGGAGGACCTGTTCCCCGGCCTGCCGGTGTTCCGCCGGGCCGAGGACCTCGCCGCGCTGATCACCGATCGCGAGCACGCGTTCCCGAGCCGGCCGGAGCGACTCAAGCTGGCCGCGGAGATCGCCCGGGACCACACCTTCGGCACGCGCGCCGCGACCCTGCTCGACACCGCCATGGCGCGGCTGCACGACTGAGCTCGCTCGGCACGGCCGCTCCCTAGACTGCTCATCATGTCGGCCCCGGACCTGCGCCACGTCTTCGTGGTCACCTACGGTCGCTCGGGCTCGACCCTCCTGATGGGCATCCTGAACTCCAGTCCTGGCTGGCTGCTCCGCGGCGAGAACCGCGACGCCGTCCACCACCTGTACACGTTCCACCGGACCATGGCCCGCGAGAGCACGCGCGAGCGCGGGACCCCACTGTCTGCGACCCACCCCTTCTTCGGGATCGACGGGTTCCCGCGCAAGCGGTCACTCCGCCTCCTGCGCAGCCTGGTCACCGAGACCGTGCTCCGGCCGCAGGCCGACACCCGGGTGACCGGCTTCAAGGAGATCCGCTGGAACCACGACGACGTCGAGCAGTACGTCGCCTGGCTGGGGAGGCTCTTCCCGGGTGCCCGGTTCGTGGTCAACACCCGCAACCAGGCCGACGTGCTGCGCAGCGAATGGTGGGCCGAGGGCGACCAGTCGCGGAAGCTGGCCGACGTGGAGGCACGCCTCCTCCGGCTGGCCGCTGCCCTCGGCGACGCGGCGTACCACGTGCACTACGACGACTACGTCGCCGACCAGACCACGCTGCGCGGCCTCTTCGACTGGCTCGACGAGCCGTACGACGAGGAGCGGGTCCGGGCGGTCCTGGCCGTCCCTCACTCCGTCTGAGGCGGCGCAGTCCGTCAGTTGTCCGGCGGCTGCCCGGCGATCGTGTCGGCGTACCACTCGAAGGAACGCTTGGGCGTGCGCTCGAGGGTCTCGTAGTCGACGTACACCAGGCCGAAGCGCTGGCTGTAGCCCTCGGCCCACTCGAAGTTGTCCAGCAGCGACCACGTGTAGTAGCCGCGTACGTCGACCCCGGCGCGGACCGCGGTGGCGACGGCCCGGAGGTGCGCGTCGAGGTAGTCGATCCTCGCGGCGTCGTCGACGACGCCGCGTGCATCCGGAGCCGTCGCGTAGGAGCAGCCCGACTCGGTGATCATGATCGGCGGCAGTGCGGCGCGGTAGCGGGCACGCAGGGTGATCAGCCACTCCCGCAGCGCATCCGGGACCACCGGCGAGTCGAAGTCGGTGGTCGGGTAGCCGACCAGCTCGCGCTCCTCGAACGGCATCGGGGCGTCCTCACCTGCGGCCGCGATGCGGATCGGGTTGTAGTAGTTGACGCCGTAGAAGTCGAGCGGCTGGCGGATGGTGGCGAGATCGCCGGGCTTGATCACGTCCTCCAGCAACGGCGCCACGTCGGCCGGGTAGCGCCCGAAGAGCATCGGCTCGGAGAACATCCCGTTCCACATGGCGTCGAAGAGCTTGGAGGCTCCGACATCGGCCTCGTCGTCGCTGGCGGGCCAGATCGGTGCGTGGTTGTTGGCGCAGCCGATGCTGGACGCACCGCCCGCCCTGAGGGCGATCGCGGCGCGGCCGTGCGCCAGCAGCAGGTGGTGGGCGACCGGAAGGGCGTCGAACATCAAGGTCCGCCCCGGGGCGTGCGAGCCCCTGGCGTAACCGAGCATGGTGACGACGTTCGGCTCGTTGACCGGGATCCAGTGCTCGACCCGGTCCCACAGGCGCTCGCCGACCAGGCCGGCGTACTCGGCGAACCGGTCCGCGGTGTCGCGGTTCAGCCAGCCGCCGTCGTCCTCGAGCGCTTGCGGGAGGTCCCAGTGGTAGAGCGTTGCCATCGGCTGGATGTCCCGCTCGAGCAGCCCGTCGACGAGCCGGTCGTAGAAGTCGAGGCCGGCCTTGTTCACGTGACCGGAGCCGGTGGGTTGGATCCGGGGCCAGGAGACGGAGAACCGGTAGCCGCCGATCCCGAGCCGCGTCATCAGGTCGAGGTCCTCCTCGAGGCGGTGGTAGTGGTCGCAGGCGACATCACCCGTGGACCCGTCCACGATCCGGCCGGGCAGATGGGTGAAGGTGTCCCAGATGCTCGGTCCCTTGCCGTCCTCGGTGGCCGCCCCTTCGATCTGGTACGACGCCGTGCTGACACCGAACCGGAAGCCCGGTGGAAGCAAAGGGTGACCCACGAGGATCATTCTGTCTGTGACGGTCATGGTTCGTAGGGGTTTGGACCGGTTCCTGACTCGGGAGACAGGCCGGCAGACCCGCCATGCGTTCTCGTTCGGAACGTTCTACGACCCCGGACGCGTCTCGTTCGGTCCGCTCGTGGCCCTCAACGACGACCTTCTCGGACGTGATGCCGGGTACGCCGCACACGAGCACTCCGACCTGGTCATCGTCACCTGGGTCGTGACCGGCTGCCTCGAGCACACCGACGACACCGGTACGACGCGCCAGCCGGGCGGCACGCTCGCGGTGACGACGGCCGGGACGGGCACGACCCACAGCGAGCACGCGGCCGGGCAGGCCACCCGTCTCGTCCAGATCTGGCTGACCCCCGACAAGCCCGGCGGGAGGCCGCACCGAGAGGTGACCACCCCCGACCTCTCGGTCGGGGGTTGGGTGACCGTTGCCGGTGACGGTGGGCTGCCGCTCGGGGTCGCGGGAGCCCGACTCGAGATCGGGGCGCTGTCCGCGGGCGAGACGGTGGCGCTGCCCGAGGCGCCGCTCCTCCTCCTGTTCGTGGTCAGCGGCGCGCTGATCCGCTCCAGCCTCGCGGAACCGCTGGCCGCCGGCGACGCGTTCGAGATCACCCGCGAGGGTCCCGACCACCACGGCTTCTCGATCACCGCCGCGGTCCCGACCCAGCTGCTGGCCTGGTCGTTCGCCGGCTGATGGAGCGGATCAGCCGACCAGCACGCCGGGGTTGAGGATCCCCTGCGGGTCCAGGGACGCCTTGACCGCGCGCAGGATCGACACGCCTACCGGTCCGATCTCGGACTCCAGCCACGGCAGGTGGTCGGTGCCGACGGCATGGTGGTGGGTGATGGTCGCGCCACTCGCGACGATCGCGTCCATCGCCGCGCGCTTGGCGCCCAGCCATTTGCCGAGGGGGTCGTCGCCCTGGCTCGCGGCGACGGTGAAGTAGAGCGAGGCACCGGTCTCGTAGACGTGGGACACGTGGCACAGCACCATCACCGGCTCGCCGAGGGCGGCGTGCAGGGCGGCCGACACCGCGTCGTACACCTCACGGAGGTGGGACCAGAACGTCGCGGTCTCCAGCGTCTCGACGAGGACACCGACGTCGAGCATGGAGTCGCGGAGGTACGGCGCGTCGAAACGGCCCGCGGCCCAGGCCCGGCCGGGCTCCTCGCCGGCGGGCGTCCCGCCCACGTCTGTGAGCAACGCGGAGACCGCGGTACGCCGTGCGTCCACCGCCTCGGAGGTGCCTTCGTACCCGGTGATCATCAGGCAGCCGCCGGCGGCGCCGCCACCGATCGCGTCGGGGTCGGCGAGGTTGAGCGCGGTCTCGGACTCGTCGGAGAGGCGCAGCACGGTCGGCAGCAGCTGGGCCTGGGCGAGCACCCGGAGGGCCTCGACCCCCGTGTCGAACGACGCCCAGCGCCAGCCTTCGTTCAGGTGGGCCTCCGGAAGCGGGCGGACCCGGACGGTCACCGAGGTGATCACCCCGAACGCGCCCTCGGAGCCGAGGAACAGCTGCCGCAGGTCGGGCCCCGCGGCACTCGCGGGGGCGTGGCCGAGCTCGATCGGGCCGGTCGGTGTCGCGACGGTGAGGCCGGTGACCAGGGCGTCGAAGCGGCCGTAGCCGGCCGAGGACTGGCCGCTGGACCGGGTCGCGGCGAACCCGCCGATGGAGGCGAACTCGAACGACTGCGGGAAGTGGCCCAGGGTGAGGCCGCGCTCGGCCAGCAGCGCCTCGGCCTCGGGTCCGCGCAGGCCCGGCTCCAGCGTCGCGGTCATCGAGACCCGGTCAGTGGCGAGGAGCCGCTTCATCCGCATGAGGTCGAGGCTGACGACGCCCGCATAGCCCTCGCGACGCGCCACCAGGCCGCCGGTGACCGACGTACCCCCGCCGAAGGGGACCACCGCCACCCGGTGGCGGCCCGCCACCTCGAGCACCGCCTGGACCTGGCCGGCATCGCCCGGCCTCACCACGGCGTCGGGCGCGTCGGTGAGGTCGCCCGCGCGGGCGCGCAGCAGGTCCGGCGTCGACTTGCCGCGGGTCCGCAGCCGCCGGCTCTCGTCGTCGGTGAGCACCTGCTCGGCGCCGAGCACCTCGGCGAAGGCATCGAGCACGTCGGCGCCCAGCCCGATCGCCGGGAGTCTCACCGCGGCGCCTTCGGCCACGGAGCGGTCGTCGGTGGGGAACGCGAGCTCGACGAGCCCTCGTGCCGCGTCGGGGAGGGCGGTGGCGCGGGCCGGGTCGCCCCAGCGGGTGGGATGCATCTCGAGGTCGGTCATGTGTTACAGTGTGACATATGACGTCACTTCGTCACAATGGCGAACCTGGTCCGCAGTCGGCCTATCTCGACGCCGCGCGGGCCTGCATCCTCGACGTGGGCTGGCGTCGTACGACGCTGACAGAGGTCGCCCGCCGGGCCGGGGTGAGCCGGATGACGATCTACCGCGCCTGGCCGGACATGCCGGCGGTGCTGGGCGACCTGATGACCCGTGAGTGGGGCGAGGTCGCGGCCCGTGCCGTCACCGACGCCGACGCCGCACTCGCCGCGCCGGCGACCGCCGCGGACCGCCTCGTCGCCGAGGTGGTGGCCACCTCCCGTGCCCTGCGCGACAACGAGCTGTTCGTGCGGATCGTCGAGCTGGACCCCGAGCTCCTCCTGCCCTACCTGCTGACCCGCCGTGGCCGCAGCCAGCAGGCGATCGCCGAGCACACCGCCGGACGGATCCGCGAGGGCCAGGCGGACCGCAGCATCCGGGACGGTGAGCCGATCGTGATGTCCCGTGCGCTCCTCCTGGCCGCGCACGGCTTCGTGCTCAGCCTGCACACGATGGTCGACGACTCCGTGGACGAGGCCGACCTCGACGCCGAGCTCGAGCGGCTCGTCCGGCGGGCGGTGGCCCGGTGACCGTCCCCGACAGGGTCGCGGGGTCACGGATCCGGCCGGGTCTGGAGGAGTCACCCGACCAGGTCGACGTGCTCGTCGTGGGCCTCGGCGTGACCGGGACCGGCTGCGCCCTCGACGCCGTGTCGCGTGGTCTCAGCGTGCTCGCGGTGGACGCCCACGACCTCGCGTTCGGTACGTCGCGCTGGTCCAGCAAGCTCGTCCACGGCGGTCTGCGCTACCTCGCCAACGGACAGGTGGGCGTGGCCCACGAGAGCGCTGTGGAGCGCGGCGTGCTGATGGAGGTCACCGCACCGCACCTGACCCACGCCCTGCCGATGCTGCTCCCGCTCGACGCGGCGACCGGTCGCCGCCAGGGCGCGTTCCTGCGCGCGGGGTTCGGTGCCGGCGACCTGCTGCGCGTGGCCGCGCGCACGTCCCGCGAGACCCTGCCGCGCCCGCGGCGGATCTCGGCCACCGAGGCGCTCCACCTGGCCCCGGTGCTCTCCGGCACGGGACTGCGAGGCGCACTGCTGTCATGGGACGGGCAGCTGGAGGACGACGCCAGACTGGTGACCACCCTCGCCCGCACCGCCGCCGCGCTCGGCGCTGAGATCCGCACCCGGGCCAGGGTCCTGGAGCTCGACGGGCACGGGGCGCGGCTGCGGGACGAGCTGACCGGCGCGACCCACACCGTCACCGCCCGGGCCGTCGTCAACGCCGCGGGTGTGTGGGCGGGTGGACTCGTCGACGACGTGCATCTGCGCCCCAGTCGCGGCACCCACCTGGTGGTGCGCGGCGAGACGCTCCCCGGGCTCCGGGTCGCCCTCACCCTCCCGGTGCCCGACGAACGCAACCGCTTCGTCAACGTCCTGCCGCAGCCCGACGGGCTGTGCTACCTCGGCCTCACCGACGAGCCCGTGGACGGTGACCAACCCGACGTACCCGAGCCCAGCGACACCGAGATCGAGTTCCTGCTCGACACCGTCTCGTCGGGCCTCGGCCGACCGCTCACCCGCTCCGACGTCGTCGGCGCCTACGCCGGTCTGCGGCCGCTGCTCCAGGCCGACGGCCGGACCGCCGACCTCTCGCGCCGCCACGCCGTGCTCGCCTCGGCGTCCGGCGTGGTCACCGTGGTGGGGGGAAAGCTCACGACCTACCGCCGGATGGCGCAGGACGCCGTCGACGCGGCGGTCGCCGGTGCCGGCCTGACGGCGGGTCCGTGCCGTACGGCGCGGCTGCCGCTCGCCGGCGCGGCGTCACGACCGGAGCTCGCCCGGCTGGCCGGTTCCTTGCCGTCCCCCCGGTTGGTCAGGCGGTACGGCGCGGACGCCGGGCTCGTTCTCGCCGACGCACGTGAGGCGACCGGTCTGGCCGACGACGAGCTGCTCGCGCCGGTCTCGGGACATGTGCCGGTGACCCTCGCCGAGCTGGTCTTCGGTGTCACCCACGAGGGCGCCCACGACGTCGCCGACCTGCTGGACCGGCGTACTCGCGTCGGCCTCGTGGCCGAGGACCGCGCCTCGGCGGAGCCGCTCGCGCGCCGCGCGCTGGGCGTGGGAACCGCCGGCGCGCGTTAAATAGTCGTACAGCCCCTCCCCAAGTGGTCCGCCCTCCCCTACCCTCGGATCATGCTCGAGCCCTGGGGGGCGGACTCAAGCACGTCGTACGAACCTGTAGCGGACGGTTCCGCCCGTGCACTCAATGACGCCCGCGACGCACTGTCGCAGGGCCGGATCGCCGACGCCTCGGCAGCCGTGGAGCGCGTGCGTCGCGACGACCTCAAGGACGACACGAAGGTCGGCATCGCGGTCATCGGCCTGCTGGCGCGGCTGGCTCGCGGCGACATCCGGGGCGCCGCGCCGTACTCCCGCGAGCTGAGCACCCTGGTCCGCAACGGCGGGCGGATCGGCGCGACGGCCTACTTCGGGATGGCCGAGTTCTCGGCCGCTCGCGGCCAGACCGACGTGGCGATCAGCCAGTTCGAGCGCGTGGACCAGGTGCAGGCCGAGGCCCGCGACCACACGTGGCTGCCCTGGCGCAGCGGGCTGGCCCGACTGATCGCCGGACGTGGCGAGATCGCGGCCGCGAACGCGTTGGTCGAGAAGGAGCTCGCGGACGCGCGCACCAGTGACTCCTCGTACGCCGTCGCCTACGCGCTACGCACCCTGGCCGCGGTCGCCCCGACCAGCGACCGGATCGGGCACCTCGAGGACGCGCTCGTGGTGCTGAAGGGCAGCGCAGCCGCTCGCCTCGAGGCCCAGATCCGCACCGATCTCGCGGCCTGGTTGATGCTCCTGCAGCCGACCGAGTCTGACCGCGCGATCGAGCTGCTGCGCTCCGCCGAGGCCTACGCGCGTCGCGAGGACCTCGGTCCTCTGCTGACACGCATCCGGTGGCTGCTCGAGCGGCTCGGTCAGCACGCGGACGGCGAGCTGCCGGGGCGCCTGGCCGAGCTCAGCGCCGCCGAACGCCGGGTGGCCCAGCTGGTCGTGGTGGGCAAGCGCAACCGCGAGATCGCCGAGGAGCTCGGGGTGAGCGTGAAGTCGGTGGAGTGGCACGTCTCCCACATCCTTCGCAAGCTGTCGATCAGCTCGCGCGGCGAGCTCGCCGACGCCCTGGCGCAGCCGCGCCAGAACCGCTGACCCGCCCGGACCCCCAGCTCACACCGGCAGCTCACACCGGCAGCTCACACCGGCAGCTCACACCGGCAGGGCGACGTACGTCGTGTCGAGATACTCCTCGATCCCCTCGAACCCACCCTCACGCCCGAAGCCGCTCGCCTTCACGCCGCCGAACGGCGCCGCTGGGTTGGACACCAATCCCGTGTTGACACCGACCATGCCGAACTCCAGCGCCTCTGCCACCTTGATCGTGCGGGCCAGGTCGCGGGTGTAGACGTAGGACGCCAGACCGTACTCGGTGGCGTTGGCCAGCCTGATCGCCTCCTCGTCGGTGGTGAACGTCGTGATCGGCGCGACCGGGCCGAAGATCTCCTCGCTGTTGATCCTCGCCTCCGCGGGTACGCCGAGCAGCACGGTCGGCGAGTAGAAGTGGCCGGGGCCCTCCGGCGTCGTGCCCCCGCACAGCACCTCGGCGCCGTCGTCGACCGCCTCGGTCACGAGCCGACCGACGGCGTCGACCGCATCGGCGTTGATCAGCGGCCCGACGTCGGTGCCGGCGTCCTGCCCACGCCCGGTGCGCAGCGCGCCCATCCGCGCCCCGAGCAGCTCGCCGAACTGGCGGGCGACCGACTCGTGGACCAGGAAGCGGTTCGCCGCGGTGCACGCCTCGCCCATGTTGCGCATCTTCGCGATCATCGCTCCGTCGACCGCGGCCTCGAGGTCGGCGTCCTCGAACACGACGAACGGCGCGTTGCCCCCGAGCTCCATCGACAGGCGCTGCAGCTGGTCGGCCGACTGCCGGATCAGCACCCTGCCGACCGGCGTGGAGCCGGTGAAGCTGACCTTGCGCAGCCGCTCGTCGGCCATCAGCGTCGAGCTCAGGGCCTTGCTGTTGTGGGTGGTGACGATGTTGAGCACACCCGCGGGCAGTCCGGCCTCGGTGAGGACGTCGGCCAGCGCCAGCATGGTGAGCGGCGTGAGCTCGGCGGGCTTGACCACCATCGTGCAGCCGGCCGCCACGGCCGGGCCGATCTTCCGGGTGCCCATCGCCAGCGGGAAGTTCCACGGCGTGAGGAACAGGCACGGCCCGACCGGCTTGCGGATCGTCAGCAGCCGCGCGCCGCCCGCGGGCGCCTGCATCCACCGGCCGTGGATCCGCACGGCCTCCTCGGCGAACCAACGGAAGAACTCCGCACCGTAGGCCACCTCACCCTTCGCCTCGGCGAGCGTCTTGCCCATCTCGAGGCTGATCAGCTCGGCGAAGTCGTCGGCCTGGTCGATGATCGCCTCGAAGGCGCGGCGCAGGATCTCGCCGCGCTCGCGGGGTGCCGTCGCGGCCCAGCCGGGCTGGGCGGCGACGGCTGCGTCGAGCGCCGCCAGCGCGTCCCGGGTGTCGCCGTCCGCCACGTCGGTGATCACCGAATCGTCGGCCGGATCGAGCACGTTGAACCTCGCTCCGGTGCTCGACTCGCGCCACTGTCCGGCGATGAAGAGACCGCGCGAGCCGGTCTTGGCCAAAAGGTCTAGTCCAGTCATGGAAATAGCCTCGCACCTCGGTGAAGTTTGCGGAAAGTCTTCACGCGCGCGAGCGGCTTCTGAGACTCTGTTCCTGCGAGCCGGGGGGCACGTCGCCTGGCCGTATGTGAGCCCCTCGCTGACCCCATGCAGCGAGGGGCTCGCCCCGTGTAAGGGCAGGGCTCCACCGGTTGAGCGGTGGAACCCGACCTTGCTCCACATCCCCTGCGCGCCCCCTGGTGACGTCGGCCCCTTGAACATCTGCGCCGGGTGGAGTTGATTCGGACCAGCGTTTCGAGTCGGCGGCTCTACCGTGGCCGCCACGGACCTGGAGGCGAACATGGCGGACAAGGTGGGCGGCCGTAGACCAGCCGGGCAAGATCTCGGGGCGAGCAGCCCCGACCGGATCCGCAACGTGGTCCTGGTCGGCCCCGGAGGGTCCGGCAAGACCACACTGGTCGAGACGCTGCTCGCCTCCGCCGGAGCCATCCCACGGGCCGGCTCGGTCCGCGACGGTACGACGGTGTGCGACTTCGAGGACTCCGAGCAGTCCCACGAACGCTCGATCTCGCTGGCCATCGCGCCGGTCGTCCACCGCGACACCAAGATCAACTTCGTCGACACGCCGGGCTACGCCGACTTCGTCGGCGAGGTGCGCGCGGGACTGCGCGCCGCGGACTGCGCGCTGTTCGTGATCGCGGCCAACGACGCGGTCGACGACGCGACGGCTGCCCTGTGGCGCGAGTGCGCCGAGGTGAGCATGCCGCGCGCGGTCGTGATCACCAAGCTCGACCAGGCCCGCGCCGACCACGACGGCGTGCTCGCGGCTGCCCAGGCGGCGTTCGGCGACAAGGTGCTCCCGCTCTACCTGCCGGTCCGCGAGAGTGGTGACGTCACCGCGCTGCTGGACCTGATGGTGGACGACGGCGAGCACGGCGACCTCCGCGGAGCGCTGATCGAGGGGATCATCGAGGAGTCCGAGGACGAGACCCTGATGGACCGCTATCTGGGCGGCGAGGACATCTCCCACGAGACGCTCACCGACGACCTGGAGAAGGCCGTCGCGCGGGGCAGCTTCCACCCCGTCGTACCCGTCTGCTCGGTGACCGGCGTCGGCTGTCGCGAGCTGCTCGACCTCGCGGTCGACGGCTTCCCGTCACCCCGGGAACACCCGTCGCCGGAGGTGTTCACTCCCGCCGGTGGCGCGGCGGACTCGATCACTGGCGACCCCGGCGGAACGCTGGTCGCCGAGGTCGTGAAGACCACCAGCGACCCGTACGTCGGGCGGGTCAGCCTGGTGCGCGTCTTCTCGGGCACGCTGACTCCCGAGGTACCCGTCCACGTGTCCGGTCACGGCACCTCGTTCTTCGCCGACTCCATGCACGAGGACCACGACGAGGACGAGAAGATCGGCTCCCTTGCCTACCCGTTCGGCCGGCAGATGGTCGCCGCCGACTCGGTGGTCGCCGGCGACCTGTGCGCGATCGGCAAGCTGAGCCGCGCCGAGACCGGCGACACCCTGTCCGCGGTCGACCAGCCCCGGGTGCTCCGGCCCTGGTCGATGCCGGAGCCCCTGATGCCGGTGGCGATCGTCGCGAGGAGCAAGGCCGACGAGGACAAGCTCTCCCAGGCCCTGGGCCGGCTGGCCGCCGAGGATCCGAGCCTGCGCGTCGAGAACAACCCCGAGACCCACCAGCTGGTGCTCTGGACCATGGGTGAGGCCCACTCCGACGTGCTGATCGCCCGGCTCGCCGACCGCTACTCCGTCCACGTCGACACCCAGCCGTTCCTGGTGTCGCTGCGGGAGACCTTCGGCGGCCTGGGCAAGGGGCTCGGTCGGCACGTCAAGCAGTCCGGCGGCCACGGGCAGTACGCCGTGTGCCACCTCGAGGTGGAGCCCCTGCCCGAGGGCGGCGGCTTCGAGTTCGTCGACAAGGTCGTCGGAGGCGCCGTACCCCGGCAGTTCATCCCGTCGGTGGAGAAGGGCGTGCGTGCCCAGATGGAGCGCGGTGTCCGCGCCGGCTACCCGATGGTGGACCTCCGGGTGACGCTCACCGACGGCAAGGCACATGCCGTGGACTCCTCCGACATGGCCTTCCAGATGGCGGGGTCGCTGGCGCTGCGCGAAGCCGCGAGCACCACGAACGTGACCCTGCTCGAACCGTACGACGTGATCGCGGTCGTGGTCCCGGACGAGCACATCGGCCCGACCATGAGCGACCTGTCGTCGCGCCGCGCGCGGCTGCTCGGCACCGACAAGGTCGGCGACGACCGCACCATGATCAACGCCGAGGTGCCGCAGACCGAGCTGGTCCGCTACGCCGTCGACCTCCGTTCGGCCACTCACGGCGCCGGCGCGTTCACCCGGTCGTTCGGCCACTACGAGCCGATGCCCGAGGACGTCGCCCGCTCCGTGGCCACCCGCGACCGCTGACTTCACGCCGCCGGTGGCCGAGCTCGCGAGGGCACCGAGAGCGGCGTGACCGCGGAAGGTCTGCTCATCACCGAACGTGTGAGGTGAGGAGCAGACCCTCCACGCGATCTCACACAATGACGCCCGGTCAGCCCGCGTGGGCGCCGCGCAGGAACTGCTCGAGCAAGGGGCCCGCGATGCCGGCGCCCGTCGTGCCGACGTCGACGAACGCGCACACTGCGAGGTCGCGCTGGGCGCCGATCATCCAGGCGTGAGTGAGGCGCTTGCCGTTGCGGTCGAACTCCGCGGTGCCGGTCTTCGCGATCACCGGCGGTCCCGGGATGTCCTTCAGCCCGATGCCCGTGCCGCCGGTCACCACCCCCCGGAGCAGCGTCTTCAGCGTCGCGTCCTGCGAGGCGGTGAGGGGTGTCGGCGAGGTCGTGGCCGGGTTCACCGACGTGATCAGCTGGGGTACGACGGTGTGCCCGGCCACGACGGAGGCGAGCACGGTCGCCATGGTCATCGGCGACGCCAGGATCTGCCCCTGGCCGATCATGTCGGCGGCCTTCTCGGTCTCGGAGGCGGGCGGCACGACGTTGCCGAAGTACGCCGGGAAGCCCAGGTCGTGGTCGACCCCCATGCCCAGCGTCGCGGCGGCGTCGACGAGGTCGTGGGAGCCGAGCTTGGTGCGCTCGTTGATGTAGGCGGTGTTGCACGAGTTGGCGATCGCGGTGGCCAAAGAGATCCGCCCGTTGGCCGAGGGCGGGTAGAAGCTGTCGTTGGTGAAGACCTTGCCGTTCACATTGACGCCGGTCGGGCAGTCGACGGTGGACGACGGCGTCACGCCCTTCTTGACCAGCGCGAGGGAGTCGACCGTCTTGAACGTCGACCCGGGCGCGAACCGGCCGTAGGTCGCGTCGTTGTAGCCGTTGTTGCCGGGCCCGTTGGCAGCGGCCAGGATAGCGCCGGTCGAGGGCCGGATGGCGACGATGGCGCTGGCCGGCCCGACCGTGCTGAGGATGCGCTCGGCGAGCATCTGGAGCCGGGGCACCATGGTCAGCTTCAACGGCGTGCCGTTCACCGGCTTGGTCGTGAAGAGCTGGTGGCGCTTACCGTCGGAGGCGACCGCGTCGACCCGGACGCCCGGCGTGCCGCGCAGCTGCGCGTCGTACCGCGACTCGAGGCCGGAGAGGCCGGCGATGTCACCGACCCGGTAGACCCCAGGGTTGTCCTTGATCAGCTCCGCGGTGACCGGTCCGACCGTGCCCAGGATCGGCGCTGCGAACTCCTTGGTGATCCCGAGCGGCAGGTCGCCCGAGAGCGCGTCTACGCCCTTGATCCGCGTGTAGGCGGCCGTGACCGCCGCAGGCACGTCCTCCTGGCGATAGACGATGGCCTGGATGAAGGCCTTCGGGCCCGAGGCCCTGACCAGCTTGGCGTACGACGCGACGTCGATGCCCAGCAGCTGTGCCAGGCGCCGCGCCGAGTCCAGAGCTCCGGCCGGGCCGACCTTGGTCCGGTCGACGCCGAAGCGGACCACCGGTCGCTCGGTCACCAGCCCGACCCCGCCGGGGCCGAGGATGTCGCCGCGCTTCGCCTCGACCGTGGTCGCGTCGAGGGTCCACGAGGCCTCCATCGACGGCTCGATCACGGAGCGACCCCACGCCACCTCCCACTGCCGGCCGACGAGCGTCATCGGTGCCGTGGACTCGTAGGTCCAGCCGGTGCCCAGCGGCCACGACCAGCTCAGGGTCGCCGTCGCAGCGCTGTCGCTGTCGCGCTTGACGCCGGCCACCTGGACCGTCGGCTTCACGCCTCCGAGCCCGGCGATGGTGTCGGCGTAGTCCGTGTCGACCTGCGCCGCGGTCGTTCCGCTGAAGGTGACGCCGGAGAGGTCACCGGACCCGAGGCCCGCCGCCAGGGAGGTCGCCGCGCCATCCGGATCGGGCCCGGCGTCCTTGCCCGAGCCGCACCCGCTCAGAAGGAGGACGAGCGCGATCGGGACGACGAGGAGGCGTGGCAGCCGAGGTGTCCCCATGCCCGCCATCCTGCCAAAGGGTTCGGCGCGGAGATGTTCAGGCCAGGGACGGGAGTCGTTCCAGCGCCGAGGCGACCGCCGCCTGAAGCTCGGCGTCGTCCCAACTGTGGTCGGTGATCTCGCCGCGCAGATACGCGTCGTACGCCGCCAGGTCGAGGTGCCCGTGCCCGCACAGCGCGGTCAGGATCACCTTCTCCTCGCCGGTCTCGGTGCACCGGTGCGCCTCCTCGATGGTCGCGGCGAGCGCGTGCGTGGGCTCGGGGGCGGGCAGGATCCCCTCGGTCCGGGCGAAGAGCACACCCGCGGCGAAGCACTCCGACTGCTTCTTCGCGACCGCCTCCAGCTCGCCGGTCGCATACAGGTGGCTGATCAGCGGGCTCATGCCGTGGTAGCGCAGCCCACCGGCGTGGATCGGGTCCGGGATGAAGTCGTGCCCGAGGGTATGCATCTTCATCAGGGGCGTCATCCCCAGGGTGTCGCCGAAGTCGTAGGCGTAGGTGCCCTGGGTGAGGCTCGGGCATGACGCCGGCTCGACCGCCCGGATCACCGGCGACATCCGGCCCGCCCACTTCTCGCGGAGGAACGGGAACGCGAGGCCTCCGAAGTTGGAGCCGCCGCCGGTGCATCCGACCAGCAGGTCGGGCGTCTCGCCCACCATCGCCATCTGCAGCAGGGCCTCCTCGCCGATCACGGTCTGGTGCAGCAGCACGTGGTTGAGCACGCTGCCGAGGGCGTAGTTGGTGTCGGCGCGCTGCGCGGCGACCTCGACCGCCTCGCTGATCGCGATCCCCAGCGACCCCGTCGAGTCGGGGTCCTGCGCCAGGATCGTCCGGCCGGCCTCGGTCAGGTCGCTCGGGCTCGGATGGACGGTGCCACCGAAGGTCTCGATCATGATCCGGCGGTACGGCTTCTGGTCGTACGACGCCCGCACCTGCCAGACCTCGCACTCGAGGTCGAACTGCGAGCAGGCGAAGGCCAGCGCGGTCCCCCACTGACCGGCGCCGGTTTCCGTGGTCAGCTTCGAGATGCCTGCCTGCTTGTTGTAGAACGCCTGCGGCACTGCGGTGTTCGGCTTGTGCGAGCCGGCCGGTGACCCGCCCTCGTACTTGTAGTAGATCCGGGCCGGCGTCCCGAGCGCCTTCTCCAGCCGATGGGCGCGGAACAACGGCGACGGCCGCCACAGGCGGTAGACGTCGAGCACCTCGCCGGGGATCTCGACGTACTGCTCCTGCGAGACCTCCTGCAGGATCAGCTCCATCGGGAACAGCGGCGCCAGGTCGTCGGGGCCGACCGGCTGCCCGGTACCCGGGTGGAGCACGGGCGGGGGTGGCGTCGGCAGGTCGTGCAGGACGTTGTACCAGCGCGTGGGCAGGTCGCTCTCGGCGAGCAGGATCTTGTGGTCGGAGGTCGCGGGCATGCCTCGAGCCAAGCACTCGGGACCATGCTTGTCAGCCCCCCGGTTCAGGCCGTCACCGCAGCTGCGGCACCCGCATCTGCTCGGGTCGGATGGTGCGGTCGCGGGCGACTGTGACCTGGGTCACTCGAGGGCTCGGGAATGTCCTACGCCTTCCGGTGTTGCACCCATCAAGTGGTTGAAACTTCATCCAGAGGAGATCCCCCCATGACTGACAACACATTCGAGCCGGCCACCACGGTCGTCGACGACATCTTGGGTGACTACACCCTCGACGCGGCCCACACCCATCTCGGCTTCAGCGCGCGCCACGCGATGGTGACCACCGTCCGCGGCCAGTTCAATGACTTCACCGGCGAGGCCGTGGTCGACACCGCGACGCCCGCCAACAGCACGGTGGTCGTGAACATCAAGGCCGCCGGCATCGACACCGGCGTGGCCGACCGCAACGCGCACCTGCGCAGCGCCGACTTCTTCGACGTCGAGAAGTACCCCGAGATCACCTTCACGTCGACGCACGTCGAGCGGGACGGCGACGACTGGGCCATCACCGGCGACCTGACCATCAAGGACGTCACGAAGCCGATCACGATCGAATTCGAGTCCAGCGGCTCCGCCCGAGACCCGTTCGGCAACCTGCGCATCGGCTTCGAGGGCAAGGCCACGCTCAGCCGTAAGGACTGGGGCCTGACCTGGAACGCAGCGCTCGAGACCGGCGGCATGCTGGTGTCGGACAAGATCAAGCTCGACTTCGACATCTCCGCGATCGCCAAGTGACCCAGATGATCGGCCGCTGACCCGGCTCGAATTCACCGCTGACAACGTCGACCCCGCTCCTTTTCACACGAAGAGGAGCCGGGTCCTCGCATATTCGGGTGTACCAACGGCCGGGCGGCCGGTTGAATGCAGCGCGTGAACGAGCTCACCGTGCCGAACGGACTCACCTCCCGCGCGCTGCAGATGGACGACGGCCGGGCGGTGTTCGAGGTGATGGCCGCCCAGGAGCAGGAGGATCTCGGCAAGGTCGAGATCGAGGAGGCCGACGTCGTCGGCGACTGGCAGAAGCCCAGCTTCGACATCGAGGCCTCGACCGTCGGTGCCTTCGACGGCGGCGCGATGGTCGCCTACGCGGAGGTCAGCAAGTCCGGGCGTGGGGACGCGGCGGTCCACCCGTCGTACCGCCGCCGCGGGATCGGTACGGCGCTCGCCGACTGGATGCGTGCCCGCGCCGGCGTCCTCGGCGGCACCGTGATCGGCAGCCCGGTCCCGGTGGGCTCGCCGGGCGACCGGCTGCTGGAGAAGCTCGGCTGGCGGATCCGCTGGACCAGCTGGGTCCTCACCCTTCCCGAGGGCAAGGAGATCCAGGCGCGTCCCCTGCCCGACGGTTACGCCGTCCGCGAAGCGCGTCCGGACGAGTACCCCGCGGTCCAGAACGTCATCGAGGACGCGTTCCTCGAGTGGACCGACCGCGAGCGGGAGACATACGAGGACTTCCTCGCGACGACGGTCAACCGGCCTGGCTTCGAGCCCTGGCAGTTCCGCATCGTCACGGACGCGTCCGCCGAGATCGTCGGAGTCGCCAGCGTGTACATGTACGGCGAACCGCCGACCGAGGCCTTCATCGGCCGGCTCGCCGTGCGCCGAGACCAGCGGAACCGCGGTCTGGCCCAGGCCCTGCTCGTCGACTCGTTCGCGCACGGCCGCGAGCACGGCGCCTCGCGCTCGGCGCTCTCGACGGACTCGCGTACCGGGGCGCTCAGTCTCTATGAGAAGGTCGGCATGGAGGTCGGCGACGTCTGGGTCAACCGCGCGATCGACGTCTGACCGGTCGCGGGGTCAGCGCCAGCGGGGGTGCCGGTGGTGCCGATGGGCGAGCCGGCGTACGCCGAACACGTAGAGCACCAGCGCCACCACCAGCAGCGAGAGGTGCGACAGCACCAGGGCGATCACGATCACCCCGATCAGGACCTTGAGCAGGAACGGGATCGCCGGCACCTGCGGCCGCCGGCCCCGCGTGGGCGCGGGGCCCCAGGGAGTCGGGCTCGAGGATGCCGAGCGCGCACGAGCGGAGGGCGGTCCGGGCAGGTCCGCGAACGCCGGCGCCAGGTCGGCCTGCGTCCGGGCCGCCCAGATCTGCTCCAGGCGCTCGGAGTGCTCCTCGGTGGTGATCCGGCCCAGTGCGTAGTGCTCGCCCAGCTCGCGGGCCGCGGTCTCGCGATCGGCGTCGCCGATCCGCAGCTGCGCGTCGTTCATGAGTCCTCGCCCTCCAGCTCGTCCCGGTCGCCCAGGTCGTCGCGCTCCTCGGCCGGGTTGTCGGCGAGGATCCCGTAGAGACCGCGCCGCGTCTCGACCAGCACGCCGACCGCGGCGCGCCGCTGCTGGTCGGAACCGGTGCTGATGATCTGCCACACGGCGTTCATCACGCGTCCGAGCTCCGGCTTGAGAGCCGAGTAGTCGGCGGGAGTGTCGTCGGCGGCTTGCGAACGCTCTCCGGCGCCCGCGCCGTCGAAGGGCGCCCAGACCGCGGCCACCTCGTCGACGTGCTCGGTGAGGTAGTCGCGTCCCGCGTCGGTGAGCCGGAGGGTACGACGCCCGCGCTCGTCGTCGCTCTCGATCAGGCCTTCGTCCTCGAGCTGCGAGATCGTCGGGTACACCGAGCCCGGGCTCGGGCGCCACGCGCCGCCCGTCCGCTCCGCGATCTGACCGATCACCTGGTATCCGTTGAGCGGCTCGTCGGCGAGCACCGCGAGGATCGCCACCCGCACGTCACCGCGGCGTACCCGCGTCCCTCGCGCACCCTCCTGCGCGGCCAGACCGAACAACCCGGCCAGCCAGGGCGGTGGGCCGCCCGGGCGGCCCGATCCCCAGCTCCCCCAGGGACCCTCGCGGCCTCCCCACCTCTGGTGCTGACCGAACCGCGACTCGAACTCCCGCGCCCATTCCCGGCCGAACCCGTGCTGTCCCATCGGTTGCTCCACTCACTCTGCGGCCCCAGTCGGGGCGTCCAGTCGGGCGACTTATTCGTCGACCGATCACGATATATCGCGAGCGTACGTCCACGTCATGTCCGACGCAAGGGCTTGTCGCGAGCTGGCGGTCCCAGGGTGTCGTCGGCCTCGACGTGCGGTGCATCCTCGGACCGCGAGACAATGACCCGCCCAGGAGAGCTGTGCAACCGGTCGTCCCACCCGTCACAGGGTTGTCGGATGCCGCTCCGAGCACGGGAATACCCCAAGGGGGTATGGTGACACCATGGATCACCCCGGATATGTCAGCTCCAAGGACGACGTACTCAAGCGCCTGCGCCGCATCGAGGGCCAGGCCCGCGGCCTGCAGCGGATGGTGGAGGAGGAGCAGTACTGCATCGACATCCTTACCCAGGTGTCGGCGATGACCAAGGCGCTCCAAGCGGTCTCGCTCAACCTGCTCGACGACCACCTCGCCCACTGCGTGCGCGACGCCGTGAGCAGCGGCGTGGGTGCCGACGAGAAGCTGTCCGAGGCGTCCGCCGCGATCGCGCGGCTCGTGCGTTCGTGAACGGAGGAGGCGGGTCACCCGCTCGCCTGACCATGAGCACTCCGACCGCGTCACCCACCGCCTTGTCGACGGACTCGGCGCGGCTCGACGTCGACCTCGACATCACCGGGATGACGTGCGCGTCGTGCGCGAACCGGATCGAGCGCAAGCTCAACACGCTCCAGGGCGTCAACGCGAGCGTCAACTACGCCACCGAGCGCGCGCACGTCACTCGACCCCCGAACGTCTCGACGGACGCGCTGATCCAGACGGTCCGAGAGGCGGGATACGACGCGGCGCTGCCCGCGGAGGCGTCGACACCCGAGCCGTCGCGCCTACCGGTGAGGCTGCTGGTCGCGGCCGCGGTGTCCGTGCCGGTCGTCGCGTTCGCGATGTGGCCGGGGGTGCGCCCGCCCGCCTGGGAGTGGTGGTCGCTGGTGCTCTCCGCTGTCGCGGTCGGCTACTCCGGCTGGCCGTTCCACCGCGCCACCGTCATCAACCTGCGGCACGGCGCGACCACGATGGACTCCCTGGTCTCACTCGGCACGCTCGCGGCCTGGACGTGGTCGGCCGTCGCCGTCGTGCGCGGCGAGGGGCATGTGTACGCCGAGAGCGCAGCGGTGGTCACCACCTTCCTGCTGGCCGGCCGCTACGCCGAGGCGCGCAGCAAGCGCCGCGCCGGAGAGGCGATCCGGTCCCTGCTCGAGCTCGGGGCCAAGCAGGTGACCCTGCTGCGTGACGGTCGCGAGGAGCCGGTCCCGGCAGACCGGCTGCGGGTGGACGACCGGTTCGTGGTCCGCCCCGGAGAGAAGATCGCCACCGACGGCGTGATCGAGGACGGCACCTCGGCCGTGGACGCCTCGATGCTGACCGGCGAGCCCACGCCGGTGGACGTGGCGCCGGGCGACGCCGTGGTCGGCGCGACCCTCAACACCTCCGGCCGCCTGGTCGTGCGCGCCACTCGGGTCGGCGCCGACACCCGGCTCGCCCAGCTGGGCAGGCTGGTCGAGGAGGCCCAGCACGGCAAGGCACCGGTGCAACGACTCGCGGACCGGATCTCGGCGATCTTCGTCCCGGTCGTGCTCGTGATCGCGCTGCTGACCCTCGGCGGCTGGCTCGCGCTCGGCGGAAGCGCCACCGACGCGTTCACCGCGGCCGTCGCGGTGCTGATCATCGCCTGCCCCTGCGCCCTCGGTCTGGCCACACCGACGGCGCTGATGGTCGGGACCGGCCGAGGCGCCCAGCTCGGGATCGTGATCCGCGGCCCGCAGGTGCTCGAGTCCACCCGGTCGATCGACACGATCGTGCTCGACAAGACCGGCACCGTCACCACCGGCACGATGTCCGTCGTGTCCGTCGTCGGCGGTGACGACGTGGTCCGCCTGGCCGGAGCGGTGGAGGCCGCCTCGGAGCACCCGATCGCGCGGGCGATCGCCGCGCGCGCGGCCGAGCAGGGCCCGGTGTCCCCGGTCGAGGGGTTCACCAACCTCGCCGGCGAGGGGGCCCGCGGTCGGGTCGAGGGCCGTGACGTCCTGGTCGGGCGGCCGTCGCTCTTCGCCGACCTCCCCGACGTCGTACGTCGTGCCCTCGACGCCGTGCCCGGCGGCACGCCGATCGTGGTCGGCTGGGACGGCCGCGCCCAGGGCGTGATCACCGTCGCGGACACCGTGAAGCCCGGGTCGGTGGAGGCCGTACGCCGCTTCCACGAGCTCGGCCTCGACACCGTGCTGCTGACCGGAGACACCGAGGCGGCCGCACGGGCGGTGGCCGCTGAGGTGGGCATCGACACCGTGATCGCCGGCGTGCTGCCGGCCGAGAAGGTCGCGACCATCGCACGGCTCCAGGCCGAGGGCCGGGTGGTGGCGATGGCCGGGGACGGCGTCAACGACGCCGCTGCCCTCGCCGCCGCGGATCTCGGGCTGTCGATGGGGACCGGCGCCGACGTGGCCATCGCCGCGGCCGACCTGACCCTGGTCGGTGGCGACCTCCGGGTCGCGGCCGATGCGATCAGGCTGGCCCGGCGCACCCTCGCCACGATCCGCGGCAACCTTTTCTGGGCGTTCGCCTACAACGTGGCCGCGATCCCGCTGGCCGCGGCGGGCCTGCTCGACCCGATGATCGCGGGTGCGGCGATGGCCGGGTCCTCGCTCTTCGTGGTCGGCAACAGCCTGCGGCTGCGCCGCTTCCGCTAGCCGGACGTCATACGAAGCGGTCGCCCGGGCAGCCAGGACGTATGACGCTCGGCCGGACGTCATTCGATGCGGTCGCCCGAGCAACCAGAGGCCCGTGCCCGAGGTCGCGAACGCCGGCTTGCCCGACCCGTCAGACTTGAGCCGAACCCCACCCCCGGGAGGTCGGATGTCCAAGCCGCCGTTGACCGACAGGATCAAGGCCCGGCTCGAGGAGCTGGGCGTCGAGGACCGCGTGGGGGAGATCGTCGCCCAGGCCGAGGAGGCCGTGGGTCGCGGCGTGGCGCGCGCCGGCGAGCTGACGCACGAGCACCGGGACCAGATCGACGGGGTGCTCGACCGTGCCAGTGGGCGGCTCGACCTGCGCACGGACGGCAGGTACGCCGACAAGATCATCCGGGTGCGTCTCAGGCTCGACCGCGGAGTCGACCGGTTGGCCGAGCACCGGCCCGAGGACGGTGCCTGACGTGGGCGTCCTCGACGTGTTCCGGTCGCACCGGTCCGTCGCCCGCGACGACCGGCCGGCCCTCGAGGCCGCGCTGGACAGCCCGCCCGACACGGGTGCGGTGTCGCGGCTGATCCACGTCCTGCTGGACGTCGGTCTGGACGGTGCCGGTCCGCTCCGGTCCGCGACCGAGGTGGCCGACCGGGCACGCCGTACGACGGGCACGACCGAGGCGGCGGTCGGCAAGGTCGCCCGCGCCCACGTCGCCGGCGGTGGGATCGGCGGCTTTGTCCCCGGGGTCGGCGGGTTCGTCACCATGCCGGTCGCGCTGCCCGTCAACCTGGTCGAGTTCTACGTCCAGGCCACCCGGATGGTCGGTGCGATCGCCACCCTGCGGGGGTACGACGTACGCCGGCCGCAGGTGCGCACGGCCGTCCTGCTCACCCTGGTCGGCTCCCACGCCGACGACATCCTGGCCAAGGCCGGAATGGCGACGGGAGGAGGACGGGTCGCGAGCCTGGCCGCCAGGCGGCTCCCACCGACGGCGCTGCCGATGCTGAACAAGGCGATCGGTTTCCGGCTGGTCCGCGGGGTCGGCGAGAGGGCGTTCGCCCGGCTCGGTCGCGGCGTCCCCGTGGTCGGCGGCCTGGTCGGTGGCGGCATCGACGTGTGGATGATGAAGAAGATCGCCGACCACGCGATGGAGCAGTTCCCGCAGGTCGAGTCGCCTCCGGTGGTCGAGGCACGTCGAGGCCACGTCGGCAAATAGGTCGACACCCGACGTCCCGTGCGCTGGGCTGGTCGGCGTGACCGGACGCCTCCACGACGACGAGCTCGCCATCGACGAGACGCTGGTCCGCTCGTTGCTGGGCACGCTCTCCTCGACGTACGACGACCTGCCGCTGCGGCGCCTCGAGTCGTCGGGCTCGAGCAACGCGTTGTTCCGGCTCGGTGACGACCTGCTGGTGCGCCTCCCGCGCCAGCCGGGCGGGACCGCCACGATCGACAAGGAGCGGCGATGGCTGCCGTACGTCGCACAGGCGCTGGCCGTGCCGGTCCCCGAGATCGTGGCCGTGGGCGATCCCGGCTTCGGCTGTCCCGAGCGTTGGTCGGTCGTGCGCTGGCTCGAGGGGAGCACGCCCGACGTACCCCGACCCGCTGCCGAGCCACGGCACGACCTGGCCCGCGACCTCGCGACGATCGTGTCGACGCTGCGGCGGCTCCCTGTGCCGCCCGAGGCTGCCCGCGATCCGCACCTCCGCTGGTACCGCGGCGAACCACTCGCCGCCATGGACGACTCGACCCGCCGGTCCCTGGCCGATTGCCGCCAGATCGACGGCCTCGACCTCGACCTCGAC
>DAINSL010000008.1:42778-55513 GCA_036741335.1 Nocardioides sp.
CTGCGTCTCGGTCTGGGACGCGGCGATGGGCCTGCCCGGTGTGGACGACCACGTCGAGCCGCGATGGCACCACGCCGACCTCGTGGCGGAGAACCTCCTGGTCCGCGACGGCCGGCTGGCGGGTCTCCTCGACTTCGGAGGCCTGGCCGTGGGTGATCCGACGGTCGACCTCGTCGTCGCCTGGGAGCTGCTCGACCCGGAGGCGCGTACGACGTTCCGCGACGCGGTCAGCGTCGACGACGCGACCTGGCTCCGCGGGCGCGCCTGGGCACTGGCGATGGCGGTGATGACCTTCCCTACTACTGGGCGACGATGCCGGGCCGCTGCGCGTACCGACTCGCCATGGCCCACGCCGTCCTGGCCGACGCGGATCCGGGCGACGTTGGCCTAGGCTCGGACGGGTGAACCGACGATGAGCAAGATGGATGCCCTACGGCCATGCGCGAGGCCCGCTACGAGGAGGCGGCCGCCCGCAGGAAGCCGCAGGTGCATGCAGGCGGTGTGGCGGGAGGCCCCGCACCTGGCGCCCGGCCGACGCGCCGCCCCAGTCCGGAGGTGGCCGATGCCACACCGACCGACGCACCCGCGGACGAGGCGAGCCCGGAGGAGCGGCCGTGTGGCCATCGGTCCATCAGCGGGCGCACGTGCACTCGCGAGCAGGGGCACGCGGCCAAGAGCCACCGCTACCTGTAACGCGCAGTTACCCGCACTACCGCGGTGTTGCAACGGCGCATGAGCAGCAGTAACTGGGCGTTACCAAGGAGCAATCCGCAAGGAGTTGTCGACTAAGAGCCGACCAGCTCGTCGAGCATCCGATCGAGCGCTCCGAGCCCGATCGAGAGGTGCCCTTGGCCCTGCTCGAGGTGGGCGGTGACACCGGGGATCCGCCAAGCGAGCCACTCACCGTGGGCGATCGGAACCATGCGGTCGTCGCTGCCCTGCCAGAGGTACGTCGGTACGGTGATCGCGTCCAGGTCGAACTCCCACGGCCGGGTGAACGCCAGGTCGTCGTCGAGCCAGCCGTCCATGCCCACCGAGACCGCCTGCCGGAACTGCACCGCCAGGTGGTCCGCGAACTCGCCGGTGACCGCTGCCTTGTCGACCGGCGAGAGCAGGGAGTCGAGCGAGGCCGCCACGTCGTCGGGCGTGATCTGCACGAGCTCGGGACGGACGTTGTCGAGCCAGGCCCGCAGCGGCTCCTCGCCCTTGAGCGCCTCACCGAACTCCACGACGTTGTCCTCGCCCATGCCGGCCAGGAAGTCCAGGCCCTCGTCGGCGTACGGCGCCACCCCCGGCGAGACAGAGCACTCCCCGCACCCGCTCCGGGAGCAGGGTCCCCGCGGCCAGCGCGTGCGGGCCGCCACCGGACCAGCCGGCGACCAGACAGGTGTCGGCGCCGAGGTGGTCCAGGATCGCGGACACGTCGTGCACGTCGTCGGCGACGGTGCGGCCCGCGCGGCGGGTCGACGCGCCGTACCCGGGACGCGACCACGTCACCAGCCGTAGCCCCCGGCCGTGTGCCTCCCGGGCCAGAGGTGCCAGCTGGCTCGACCCGCCGGGCGTCCCGTGGGAGAACAGGAGCACGGGCCCGTCGTCGGGGCCGGTCACTTCGATCTCGAGCTCGCGGCCGTCGGCCAGGGTGATCATCGGCATGGGTGCTCCTCGCGTAGTGGGCGCTCGGCGGCCACATGCTCCTGCGACGTCGGGCTGGGCAGGTAGACGAAATCCAGTCGCCCGAACACCGCTCAGGCCCTCCTCGGTGTGGGCGCCGGGCCGTCGGTGTTGTACGTCGGCTCGCCGGTGCCGCAGCGTACGATCACCGCGCGCGCGGGCTCGCCGGTCGGGTTCGACTCGCGGTGGACCGCACCGGCGGGCACGCGCAGGAAGTCACCGGGTCCGGCCTCGGCCACCACCTCGCCTCCAGGCCCGGACTCGAGGCGCATCCGCCCGCTCACGACGTAGAGCGTGGTCTCGTACTCCCCGTGATGGTGCCAGCCGGACACCGCTCCGGGCTCGGTGTCGACCGTCCCGGTCCACATGCCGTCGGTGTGCAACGCAAGCTGACGCGTCATCCCAGGCGTGGGGTCGGCGCTGCGGAGCTCGTCGGCGGCGACGTGGGTGCACGGCCGGGCCGGATCGTGGGTCACCAGGTCAGGCTAGGCGCCTCGAGGGCGGTTCGGCACCCTTGATCGGGGGCGGCCACGCACCCCGTCGCTCACCCACGCCGGCCGTAGGCTGGCCGGATGTACGAGGACGTCGCCGAGATCCTCTCGGCCCGCGAGGATCAGCTGGTGGCCGAGCTCGCCGAGCTGACCCGGCCTCCGGAGGGGATCGGCTCCATCTCGTTCGGCAAGCGTATCGGCGAGGGCACCTGGATGGCGGTCGACCGGCTGGCCGCGGTGCCCACGCAGGAGGCCCTGCTGGCGTTGCTCGACCAGGTACGCCGCGCCCGTCAGCAGGTCGCCGACGAGACCTACGGCATCTGCGAGGCGTGCGGCGACCCGATCCCAGAGGGCCGGCTCGAGGCCAGACCGTGGGCGACGCGATGTGTGAAGGACGGCTGACGCGGCGGCGGCCCGGCCGATAGGCTGGGCCACGGAGTGCCGGGAAGTCTGGTCGGCGGTGAAGCCCACGACCCCAGGAGACGCCCGTGCACGATGTCGCACCATTCGGCCTGGTGGTGGTCGTCGCCGCGTTCGCGCTCCTCGCTGCGGCGGGGTCGAGCCGGATCAGCGAGCGGCTGCTGATCCCGACCCCGGCGATCTTCCTGGTTGCCGCGTCGGTCTGCGCCGACGTGTTCCCGCACCTCGGCTCGCTGTCCATCCGGGCCGACCAGCGGATCGTCACGGTCGCGCTGGTCCTGATCCTCTTCGACGGCGGCATGCACATCGGGATGACCAGGTTCCGTCCGGTCGCGGGCGGGGTCGTCTGGCTGGGCGTCGCCGGCACTTTCGTCACGGCCGGGGCGCTCGCCGCACTCGCGCATGTGCTGTTCGGCTTTGACTGGCGGGCCGCCCTGCTGGTCGGCACCGCGCTGGCACCCACGGATCCGGCCGTGGTCTTCTCGGTGCTCGGCCGGCGCGAAGTCGCGGGCCGCACCGGCACCCTCCTCGAGGGCGAGTCGGGGGCCAACGACCCCGTCGGCATCGCGCTGATGCTGGCGATCCTCGGCACCACCGGGGGTGGGTGGGGCGCGGTGGCGCACGGCGCCGGCGAGTTCGCGGTGCAGATGGTGGTGGGCATCGCCTTCGGCATCGTGGGTGGGCTCGCTCTGAGATGGCTCCTCCAGCACGTGCCACTGCCGAACGAAGCGCTCTACCCGCTGCGCGCCGTGGCCTTCGCGCTCCTCGTGTACGGCGTCGCGACCGTCGCGCACGGGTCCGGGTTCCTCGCGGTGCTGCTCGCCGGGATCCTGGTCGGCGACACCCGCGCGCCGTACAAGCGCGAGGTCGAGCGCTTCGCCTCCGCGAGCGGGAGCCTCGGCGAGATCGTGGCGTTCACGGTGCTCGGGCTCTCGATCCCGATCTCCGAGGCGTTCGGCCACGGCCGCGGATGGACCGGGCTCGCCCTTGCCGCGCTGCTGATCCTCGTGGTCCGGCCGCTGTTCGTCGGCCTGGTGCTCGCCCCGGTCCGGTTGCGACGCGGGGAGCGCGCGTTCGTCCTCTGGGCGGGGCTCAAGGGCGCGGTGCCGATCCTGCTCGGCACCTACGTGGTCGCCGAGGGCGGCGTCCATGGCGCCGACCGGATCTACTCGGTGATCTTCGTGGTGGTGCTGGTCTCGGTGGTCGTGCAGGGCGGGCTGGTGCCGACGTTCGCCCGGATGTGGCAGGTGCGGATGCGGGTGGTCGAGCCGGAGCCGTGGGCGCTGGGGATGCGGTTCCGCGACGAGCCCGAGGGGCTGCACCGCTTCGTGGTCGGCGCCGGCTCGACGGCCGACGGCGCCACCATCGGCGACCTGCCTCTCGATGAGGACGTCTGGATCAGCATGGTCAGCCGTGGTGGACGGCTGGTGCAGGTGCGCGGCACCACGGTGTTGAGGGCCGGCGACGAGGTCCTCGCCCTCGCCTCCGACGACGGGGTGGTCTCGGGATTCTTCCGGGCGCCGTGAAGGTCAGGGCTGGTCCAGGGCGTCCAGGATCGATCGCGCGGCGTCGTCTGGCCGGCTGAACTGCGGCCAGTGGCCGCTGTGGAGATCGACGTAGCGCACGTGGTGGAGCTTCACGATCTCCTCGACGCCGTCGACGCCCTGCTCGATCCACTCGCGCAGCTGGGCCTCGTCGTACTCCGCGGTGACCATCGTGACCGGGAGGTCGTAGCGCCGGTCGTCGGACAGTGAGAGGCCGTCGGTGACGGCTCGCTCCGGCGAGGCGACCGACGTCGCGCGAATCGTGCGACGCAGGTCGTCGTCGAGGTCGTCGACCATCTCGTCGTCGAAGAAGTCCCAGCCCGGCAAGGGGATCTCGCCGTGCTCCGCGGGGAACGGTGAGGACCCGCCGTCAGCCGGACCCTGCGGCTCGCTGGCCAGAAACACCACGCCGGCGACGCGGTCGACCCGGGCGTCGGCGGCGGCCCAGGCGACACCGCCGCCCATGGAGTGCCCGACAAGGAGCACCCGATCATCGCCGTCGAAGGCGTCGATGGCGGTAACCGCCGCGTCGATGTGGTCCTGCCGGCCGATGCCGGAGCGGTCAGCGCCGGGCGACTCCATGCCGGGCAGGGTGAGCGGGTGCGTGCGGTGTCCGGCGGCTTCGAGCGCGGGGACGACCGCGTCCCACGAGGAGGCAGTCAGCCACAAGCCCGGAATGAGGATGATGTCCATCCCTCGACGCTAGTCGAGGCCTCCGACAGCCGCAGGCCCCAGGAGCCGGGGTACGACGCCCAAGTGCGGGACGTCGTCGCTGGCCGTGGTCAGCGCCCGGCGCGCCGGCGCACGGTCTCGGCTACGGCCTGGTCGAGCAGCTCGATGGCGCGCTCCACCGGGGGCGCCGACTGCGCGCCGTCACGAATGTTGGCGACGATCCGCCGCCGTGGCGCCGGGTTGTCGAGCTCCCGGTGGTCGATGCCTGCCATCGCCTCGGGGATCGCCAGCTCGGGGAGCACGGTCACCCCGACGCCGGCGGCGACGAAGGCGAGTGCGGTGTGGTGGTCCTCGGACCGGGCGACGAACCGGGGCGAGAACCCTGCGGCCCGGCATGCCTCCGCCAGGATCCGGCCGCAGGTGTTGTCGTGGAAGTCGTTGTCGATCATCGGCAGGTCGGCCAGCGCGGCCATCGGCACCCGGTCGTCGTACGTGCCCAGCAGATCATGGCCGCGAGGCAGCACGACGCGGTAGTTCTCCTCGGCCAGCACGTGTCGGCTGTGGCCGGGTCGATCGGGGCCCGAACCGTCGGCCGGCTCGGTGGTGATGTCGATGTCGTGGCGGTCCGGGGTCGGCGAGCCGGGACCGAGCTCGGTGAGGCTCAGCTCGAGGACCAGCTCGGGGAACTCGCGGCGCAGCCCCTTGGCCACCCGCGGGAGCCAGAACTGGGCTGCGGAGGCGAACGAGCCGATGGACAGGCTGCCGGTGCGTCCGTCGCGGAGATGGTCCACGACACCGCCGAGTCGGGACAGACTGCCCATGAGCTCGTCGCTCTCGGCGGCCAGCACCCTGGCGGTGGGCGTCGGCGCGATCCCTCGCCCCGCCTTCTCGAACAGGACGAGGCCAGTCTCGCGCTGGAGGGTGGTCAGGCTCTGGCTGACTGCGGACGGCGTGTAGCCGAGGTGGTCGGCCGCGGCCTGCACCGAACCACTGGCCACGACGGCACGGAAGACCCGAAGACGCTGGACATCAAGCATGGTGTGACTCTACAGCATCGCTTCACGTTTCGTAAGAAACGTTCGCTTGTGCTGAACGGTAGTGTGCGCCACCATGGAGGCATGAACACGACTCAGAACACCACCAAGAACCGCCGCGTCCGCACCTTCATGCGCTACGCCTGGAGCGACCAGGTGGCTGCCCACCGCGCGCTGCTCCGCCTCACGCCGTACTTCGACCGGCACCGCCAGGACGGTCGCTGACCGCTGCGTCCGCGTCGGTCGCCCTTCCAGAACTCGACGACGATCTCGCAGCTGTCCAGCACGTCGGCGAGGTCGGCAGCGGCGCCTCAGTGGGCCATGTCGACAAAGCGGGAGTAGTGGCCCTGGAAGGCGACGGTGATGTCGCGGGTGGGGCCGTTGCGGTGCTTGGCCACGATCAGGTCCGCCTCACCGGGGCGGGTCGACTCCTTCTCGTAGACGTCGTCACGGTGGAGCAGAATGACCATGTCGGCGTCCTGCTCCAACGACCCCGATTCGCGCAGGTCGCTCATCATCGGGCGCTTGTCGCCGCGCTGCTCGGGACCACGGTTGAGCTGCGAGATGGCGATGATCGGGACCTCGAGCTCCTTGGCGAGCAGCTTGATCTGGCGGGAGAACTCGCTGACCTCCAGCTGGCGGCTCTCGACCTTGCGGCCCGACGTCATCAGCTGCATGTAGTCGATCACGATCACCCGTAGGTCGTGACGCTGCTTGAGCCGCCGCGCCTTGGCCCGGATCTCCATCATCGTCATGTTGGGCGAGTCGTCGATGAACAGCGGTGCGCTCGACACCTCGGCCATCTTGCGGGCGAGCTTCTGCCAGTCGTCGTCGTTCATCTGCCCGTTGCGGATGTGGTTGAGCGGCACCTTGGCCTCGGCCGACAGCAGGCGCATGGTGATCTCCGACCGCGTCATCTCCAGGCTGAAGAAGCAGCTGGTCATGTTGTTGTGGATCGACGCCGCCCGGCACAGATCCAGCGCAAGCGTCGAGTTGTGGGTGGGGATCATCGAGCGGCCAGCAAGATAAAGGTGCTCGTCGTTGTCCACCTGGACACACCTGACCGGGACGCTGGAGACGGGGAGGACGTTGGTCACGTAGCGCCGGCCGATACGTGCAGTCGACGTCGGGCGCTCTTCCTTGTGCCGCAGATGCTTCCGCTCGAGCCGGAAGACATCGTCGGTCGTGGAGAAGTTGAGGATGTAACAGGTCGAGGACGCATCCGTGCGACCGGCCACGGCCTTCTGGGTGCGTCCGCATTTGTACCCCAGGCTGACAACGAGTTCGTACACGTCGTCTGCGAGACGTTCGCTCGTCACGGCGAACTGACAGCTTCCGACGCCCTTCACAACGGTGCCATCGGTGTCCATCAGGCCGGCCAGCAGGTCGCGGCGGCTCTGCTCCGACGCGCGCAGGTACGTGCTGGGAATGTGCTTGCGGCCGAGGACTCCCACCTTGCGCAGGAGCGCGGTGAACGTGCCGTGGTCGGCTCGGCAGGTCGCACACAGGTGGGCACCGGTGATGCGGCCGCTGCAGTCGGGACAAGTCCCAGAGCTGTTGGCGGGCTCCTCGGGCAGCGTGATCGAGTAGAGCATGTGGCCCGTGCGCCGGACGTCGTAGCCGCGAGCCTCGATGTACATGGGGATCTCGGGTGTCGCGCTCGTGATCCGATTGCCCGCCGTATGACCGTCCCCAAGCCAGGCGCCGATCACATAGGGGTCGACGAGGAGCGCGGCCTGGCGGCCGGCAATCGCACGAGCGTTGATGATGGCATGGTTCGCTCGCTGCTCCGTGCCCAGGCGCACCGTGTCAGCCATCTGGGCGGTGGTAACGACAGAAGCGTGGATCCGCTGGTTGCGACTTCGGTTGTAGTGATGATCTGCCGCCCACTTCGACTTGCGGGCAGCACGGGTCTCGGTCAGCCACTGGTGCTCGGAGTCAGCCACGATCACCGACCCGTCCGAGAAGTGGACCTCGTAGCACGGGCGATCGGACAGAACATCGGTGGCCGCAACCACCCGCGTGGGTCGACCCTCTGCGTCGTAGAGCAGATCGCCAACGGAGACCTCACCCATCGTCGTCCAGCCCGTTGGGGTAGCGAGGGGCGTGTTGAGAGCGAGCGCCTTCCCCATCGCGGGCCTCGCCGCGACGATGATCATCTGGCCGTTGTGCAGGCCGTTGGTCAGGTCGTCGAGGTCGGCGAAGCCGGTGGGTACGCCGTACAGCCCGGCGTCGCGGTTGCCGATCGCCTCGATCTCGTCGAGGACGCCGTCCATGATGTCGGACAGGGGGGCGTAGTCCTCCGCGTTGCGCCGGTCGGTGACCTGGTAGACCTCGGCCTGCGCGGCGTCGACCACGTCGTCGACCTCGCCCTGACCGGCGTAGCCCATCTGCACGATCCGGGTGCCGGCGTCGACCAGGCGTCGCAGGATCGCCTTCTCGCGCACGATCGCGGCGTAGTAGCCGGCGTTGGCCGCGATCGGCACGTTGGCCGAAAGGGTGTGCAGGTAGGGCGCGCCACCGACGCGGGCCAGCTCGCCCTTGCGCTGGAGCTCGTTGGAGACGGTGATCGGGTCGGCCGGCTCGCCGCGGCCGTAGAGGTCGATGATCGCGTCGTAGATGACCTCGTGGACCGGGCGGTAGAAGTCCATGCCGCGCAGCAGCTCGCTGACGTCGGCGATGGAGTCCTTCGACAGCAGCATCGAACCGAGCACGCTCTGCTCGGCGGCGTTGTCCTGCGGTGGGGTGCGGTCACCGGGCCGGCTCGGACGCTGGCCCGGCGCGTACGCCGCGGGGCCGTCGCCCCAGTCGTCACCGACGCTGTCACGGGGTGCCTCGGGCTGGCCCGGCACGTCCCACGACTCCTGCTCGGTGATGCTCAAGCCCGTCTCCTCCGTGCGTCGCGCGGCGCCCGGGTGCGCCTGACCGCTGTGACAGGAGTGACGCTAGGGGTGGCCACCGACAGTGGCGCCGAGCGTCCCTGTCGGAGGTCCGGGTTGTGCTGGGACGATGCCCACCACGTGTCCCCCGTGCTGCGAGACCGACCTGCCGAGCGGCGAATCTAGGTGCTCCAGGGGCGGTTCGGATAGCAGCCTCTCCACAGGCGCTGGGGATAACCTCGGTCGCACCGTGGACGACACGCACGGACCTGTGGCGGGACCCGGGGATAACGTGTGCACAACTCCGGACCCCTCGCCTCCTGCAGGTCGCTGACCTGCGCGAATGCGGTTCCACAGCTGTGCACCAGGAAAAAGGTCCCACCAATCGCGTTCACCTACTCGCCATCTGGGATTTGGCAGTTGGTTTGTCGACTTAGCCCGGACCCGGGGCCGAAACGGGGGATATCCACCGGTCATACACAGCCCGTCAGGACCCCGGATACCCTGACCGCCGTGAAGCCGTTGCAGGCCGTGGGCATGGGCCTGGTCATCGTGCTGCTGACCGCCCCGGTGCACGGCTACGACCTCCTCCCGGACCCGCTCGGCTGGCTGCTGGTGCTGACCGGTCTGCGCATGCTCGCCGTACCCCAGCGCGGGACGCTGCTCGGTCTGGCGTGGCTCGCGTTCGCCGTCTCCTGCGCGCTGTGGATCCCGTCGGTCCCGGCCCGCCTCGACGACATCGACCCGTCGCTGACCTGGTCGGCCAACCTCCCCCAGCTGGCCACCACCATCGTGCTCGCCCACGCACTCGCCCAGAGCGCCCTGCTCGCCGACGACCGGCGCGCACGCGGGTGGCTGCTCACCGCCCGCAGCGTGCTGATCCTGGTCACCGTGCTCCCTGTCGTCGTCTTCGGCGGCGGACTCGACGGCCTGGTGGACGCGACGTACGTCGCCGCCTCGCTCGCGCTGCTGCTGCTGGTCTGGCTGCTGTTCGCCTACGCCTCCCGGCCGTGGGTCGTGCCCGAGCCCCTGGACGGGAGTGGAGGTTTCACCGGTACACCGGTGAAACCTGAGGTTCCCGGCTGAGGTTTCGGCCGGGAGGCTCAGGTTTCGGGGACCTCGGGCGGCGCGAGCCACGCTGGCCAAGGGCGCGGGGTCAGGCGTCCGTTCTACGCTCGGTGACATGGATCCCACCGTGCTGGTGCGCGCATGAGCGCGGCGCCGGGTCGCGCGGTCGGGAGGGCGATCCCGGGGCTCGTCGCTCGCTCCTGGCCTGGGGTGTCATCGGGGCGCATTTGGCTGCCCGGTCCCGACGGGGAACCGGTGCTCTGGCTGGCCACCGCCACCGAGGACCAACGACTCACCCTCCAGCGTCAGGACTGGCTGTCGGCGCAGGTACGCACGCTGCTGATGCGGTACGGGGTACCCCACGAAACGGTCGGTGGCGTCCTCATCATGTTCGACTCCGACGAGGGAATCGCTGCGCTCCTCGACGGCGCCTGAGCCCGGACGCACGACAGCCCGCCCCGGGCGTGCCGGGACGGGCCGTGTGCTGAAGCGGGTGCGTCAGGCGGGGATGACGTTGAGCGCCACGTCCGCGGAGACGTCGTCGTGCAGGCGCACGGTCACCGAGTGGGCGCCGAGCGTCTTGATCGGGTTCGCGAGCGCGATGGTCCGGCGGTCGACGTCCTCGCCGACCACCGCGGCGAGCGCACCGGCGATCTCGTTGGTGGTCACGGCGCCGAAGAGGCGACCGGCCGGGCCGGCCTTCACGCGGACGTCGACCGGGGCGGCCTGGAGCTTGCCCTTGATCTGGTCGGCGTGTTCAGAGTCGCGGACCGCACGCGAGGCACGAGCCTTCTTGATCGACTCGACGGTCTTCTCGCTGCCACGGGTCCAGCGGATCGCCACGTTGCGCGGCAGGAGGTAGTTGCGGCCGTAGCCGTCCTTGACCTCCACCACGTCGCCGGGCTGTCCGAGGCCGGTGACTTCCTGGGTCAGGATGATCTTCATGGTCTCGGCTCCTCTCAGCGACCGGTCGAGGTGTAGGGCAGCAGCGCGACCTCGCGGGCGTTCTTGACCGCGATCGCGACGTCCCGCTGGTGCTGGACGCAGTTGCCGGTGACCCGACGCGCGCGGATCTTGCCGCGGTCGGAGATGAACTTGCGGAGCAGCGTGGAGTCCTTGTAGTCGACTCCGGTCGCCTTCTCCTTGCAGAACTGGCAGACCTTCTTCTTGGGCTTGCGCAAAACTGGCTTGGCCATTGTGGTGCTCCCTTTCAGTGAGCCCGGCCCTGAGTGGTTACAGCGCCGGAATGGTGGGCCTGGACTGGGTAATCGGTTGGGTAGGTCAGAACGGGGGCTCGTCGGCGCCACCGGTGACACCGGGCGTGGCCCACGGGTCGTTGCCGCCGGCCGGAGCCGCAGGTGCGCCGCCGCCCTGCGCCGGGGTGGCCCACGGGTCGTTACCGCCCGAGGGACCCGAGGGGGCCTGACCGCCGCCGCCGCCGTCGCCGTACGACGAAGCACCCGAGCGCTGCGTGCGCGTCACCTTGGCGGTGGCGTATTTCAGCGACGGACCGACCTCGTCGACCTGGATCTCGAAGACGGTGCGCTTCTCACCCTCGCGGGTTTCGTACTGACGCGAGCGGAGGTTGCCCTGCACCACGACGCGCATGCCCTTCTGCAGGGACTCGGCGACGTTTTCGGCCGCCTGCCGCCACACCGAGCAGGACAGGAACAGCGCCTCGCCGTCCTTCCACTCGTTCGCCTGCTTGTCGAAGCTGCGCGGCGTCGAGGCGATCCGGAAGTTGGCCACCGCCGCGCCCGAGGGCGTGAAGCGGAGCTCCGGGTCGTCGACGAGGTTGCCGACCACGGTGATCTGGGTGTCGCCTGCCATGTTCAGGTCTCCTCTAGAGGTACGAAGCGTGTGCGCTCATCGTGGCGCGAGCCACCGACAAGTGCCAGCGCGGATCCACAGGACGCTCAGTGAGCGTCGGGCCGCATCACCTTGGTGCGCAGCACCGACTCGTTGAGCCCCAGCTGGCGGTCGAACTCCTTGACCGTGTCGGGCTCGGCGGTCAGCTGGACGACGGCGTAGATGCCCTCGGCGTTCTTGCGGATCTCGTAGGCGAGGCGACGCCGACCCCACACCTCGACGGACTCGACGCTGCCGCCGTCCTTGCGGATGACGTTGAGGTACTTGTCGAGCGACGGTTCGACCGTCCGCTCCTCGAGACTCGGGTCGAGGATGACCATGACTTCATAAGCACGCACAGCGGTCTCCACCTCCTCTGGACTAGAGCGGCCACGGACGGTCCGTGGCAGGAGGGCCTGCGTGGCTCGGCGTACGACACTGGTCGCCCGCCGAGGTTGCCCTCCGCCAAGGGCGGAGGACAACCGGGCAAGGCTATCAGCGGGGCGACGTGCCCCCGAATCGTGGCGCGGTCAGGCGGCGCTGGCCTTGGTCGTCGTTGCTTCCCGCATGCGCAGCACCGACAGGGCCAGGCCGGCCAGCACCGCCAGCAGAGCGAGCCAGTAGCCGAAACCGTGGCCGGTATCGCAGTTGACGCCGAACCCGCTCGCCCCGTTGCACGCGTCCCCTCCTGGGGTGATGAAGAAGGCGAGGATCAGGCACAACAAAGCGAGCCCGAAGGCGGCGGCGGCGATTTGGTGGAGAGGCACGGGGAGACTGCTGACGAGGTTGAACAGCGCCAGGGCGACCACAACGGCGCCAGCAAGCGCGACCCAGACCGCGAACCACCCGAAGAACCCGTGGTACGCCGAAGCGTGAGCCGAGACGCTGTGGCCTGCGAAGCTCGCCGACGCGCTGTAGAACGACATGAAGCCGGCCAGCCACGCGATCAGTCCGGCGGCGATGATGCCCAGGTCGAACTTGTGCGCTCCCTGGAGCGTGGTCTTGGCCTGGTTGAAGTCGTAGGTCGACCCACCGGCAGCAGGCGGCGAGGGCGCCGCGGACTGCTCCGCGGGAGGCGGTGTGGGCGCGGCGGGCGGGGGAGTCGGGG
>DAINSL010000009.1:0-42327 GCA_036741335.1 Nocardioides sp.
GCGGAGGCCTCACACAGCACCTCCTGGCCGGGCGCCACCAGAGAGGCGACCGCGAGCACGTTGGCCATCGAGCCGGTGGGCATGAAGAGCGCGTCCTCGTGGCCGAACAGGTCGGCCACCCTGCGCTGGAGCGCGTGCACGGTCGGGTCCTCGTCGTACACGTCGTCTCCGACCTCGGCGTCGGCCATGGCCCGGCGCATCTCCAGGGTCGGGCGGGTGAGGGTGTCGGAGCGCAGGTCGATGGGCACGTCCACACGCTAGTGGCGGGCCGCATCGGTGGTGGCGCGGTGCCCATCGCTCAGGCGCTGCGCAGCATCTCGGCGACGAGGAACGCCAGCTCGAGCGACTGCACGCGGTTGAGACGCGGGTCGCACACCGACTCGTAGCGCGAGCCCAGGTCGATCTCGGCGACCTCCTCGCCGCCACCGACACATTCGGTGACGTCGTCGCCGGTCAGCTCGACGTGGATGCCGCCAGGCCAGGTGCCGAGCGAGCGATGCACGTCGAAGAACCCCTGCACCTCGCCGATGACATCGTCGAATCGACGTGTCTTGTAGCCCGACGACGCCTCGTAGGTGTTGCCGTGCATCGGGTCGCAGACCCAGGCCACCTCGAGACCCGCGGCGGTGACCTTCTCGACCAGCGCGGGCAGCTGCTCGTGGATCCTGCCGGCGCCCATCCGGGTGATGAACGTCAGCCGGCCCGGCTCGTTGTCGGGGTTGAGCTTGCCGGCCATCGCGATCAGGTGGTCGGGCGTCGACCGAGGTCCGACCTTCACCCCGATCGGGTTGCGCACCCGGCTGAGCAGCTCGGCGTGGGCACCGTCGAGGGCGTTGGTGCGCTCACCGATCCAGACGAAGTGGGCCGACACGTCGTACGGCGTGCCGGTGCGGCTGTCGATGCGGGTCAGCGCGTGCTCGTACTCGAGGATCAGCGCTTCATGGCAGGTGTGGAAGTCGACCCGGTGGAACTCGTCGGGGTCGGCACCGATCGCGGCCATGAAGCTCATGGCCCGGTCGATCTCGCCGGCCAGCGTCTCGTAACGGCGGCCGACCGCGGAGCTGACCACGAAGTCGGTGTTCCAGGTGTGGACCTGGCGCAGGTCGGCGTACCCGCCGGTCACGAACGCGCGGACCAGGTTCAGCGTCGAGGCGCTGGAGTGGTAGGCCTCGATCAACCGCGCCGGGTCGGGCACGCGGGACTCGAGGGTGAACTCGAAGCCGTTCACCGCGTCGCCGCGGTAGGCCGGCAGGGTGACGCCGTCGCGGGTCTCGAGGTCGGACGAGCGCGGCTTGGCGTACTGGCCGGCCAGGCGGCCGAGCTTCACGACCGGCACCGAGGCGGCGTAGGTGAGCACGACCGCCATCTGCAACAGCACCCGCAGCTTGTTGCGGACGTTGTCGGCCGTCGCGCCCTCGATGGTCTCGGCGCAGTCGCCGCCCTGGAGCAGGAACGCCTTGCCGTGGGCGACATCGGCGAGCTTGGCCAACAGGTCGTCGCACTCACCGGCGAAGACCAGCGGCGGCATCTTCCGGAGGCGCGCCACCGCGGCATCGACCGCGGCGGGATCCGGGTACGCCGGCTGCTGCGCGGGGGCCATCGCGCGCAGCGCGTCCAGGTCGGGGATGCTCACCGGTCAAGGGTATGCTCCGCCCCGGCCTACCGGAGCCGGGCGTCCAGCTTCGCCAGGTCGGGGGCACCGAGGCCGGTGACCTCGTCGTACCCCGGCAGGTCGGTGTAGTGCCCGTTCGCGCCAACGGTGATGTCGGTGAAGCCGGGGACCGGAGCCGGGTCCGGGTTCGGCACGCCGGCGGCCTCGCCGGGGTTCACCGTGTCGTAGATGCGGTACAGCCCGATCGAGGCCAGACCGAGGCGGTTGTGATGACCCGACTCCAGCCGCGCCCAACCGCCCAGCATCAGCGGGGAGGACAGGCTGGTGCCGCCGACGCCCTCCTTGGCTCCGTTGACCCACACAGCCGCCGCGGTGGCGACGTTGGGATCTGCGTCCAGCGAGATGTCCGGTACCGCCCGCCCACCGGACAGCAGCTCGGCGTTGTAGCCGGGATCGGTGTCGGCGGTCCACCAGCCGGGATTCTCGACCTCGCTGATGCCGCCGCCGGAGCCGATCCAGCCGTACTCCATCGGCGAGCCGGTCACCGGGTCCTGGGCACGACTGCCGTTCTTCGTGACCACGAGACTGGTGCCGCCGACGGCGGTCGTGAACTCCGCCGACGCGGGCCAGTTGGTGCCCGGGGGCTCGGTCGGGACGCCGACGCTGGCGCCGTACGCACATCCGGAGCCGTTGTCACCCGACGACGCGAACAGTGTCTGGCCCTGCATCGAGCCCTCCAGCAGGATCTGGTCGGTGGTGATCATCGAGCCGTCGAGGTAGGGCCCGAGGTCGCAGCCGCCGACGCTCGCGGACATCGCCCTTGCCTTGTTGTGGGAGACGAACGTCGAGAACGCCGGGACGATGTCGGAGTCCGTCAGCGAGCCCACCGTGTAGAGGTAGAGCTTCTTGACGTTCTGGGCCATCGCCGTCGACGTCTGGGTGTCCATGTCCCACTCGTCGAGGCCGGCCTTGTCGTGGCTCTGCGGGCCGACCTCGACCTGCCGGTAGGCGACCTGTGGCAGGTCGTACTTCGCCTCGGCGGTGCGCAGGTCCTTGAAGATCCTAGGTCATGTCGCCCTGCGTGAAGATCGCGATCGCGGTCCGCCGGCCGGACGCCGTGCCCAACGCGTCGTAGGTGTGCCGGAACTTCTTCGGGGACAGCAGGACGAACGGATCGGGGTCACCGGACGCCTGGGTAGGGGCCGTCGGGTGCGGTGTCGCCAGGTGGAAGGTGTTGAGGCCGATCACCGCGGTGACCTTGCCGGCCAGCGTCTGCGGCACCTGCGCAGCGGTCGTGTTGGCGGTGAACGTCTGGCCGGCCAGGCGGAACCCGGCGAGCGAGAGAGGAAGGCCCGCTCGGCCTGGGCAGCGGTGGCGTCGACGGTCAGCACCAGATGGTTGCCCGTCACCTGGAACCCGTGCATGCCCTGGGACCGGAGGTACCCCTGCACCGCCGAGACCCGAGAGCTCGACGGTGCATATCGCGCGTTCCACTGCGCGGTCGACAGGAAGTGGTGGTACGTCGCACTCCCCTGCGTGTACATCGCCCGCATGGCCAGGCGTTCGGCCGCCTGGTGCCGCGGCGTCAGCGTGATCGCCAGGTGGAGGCGCGTCGACCCGGGTGTCGGTGCCGACAGACGAGTCGCTCCGAGCCGTGCGGCGTCGAACGCCAGAGTGTGCGTCGTCGACCAGTCGGCGGTGGCGGCCGAGCCCGGCTGGGCGGCCAGCCCCAGCCCGACCAGCGCCAGGGCCGAGACCGCGGCGACCGAGCCTCGGACGGTGCGGGTGCTGCTCCGCGTCACGTGTGCGCTCCTCCCGACGTGCCGCCCGGTGCGAACGGCGCCTGCCCGGGACAACGACCTCGTCGTCGTCGGGTCACGCGCCGCCGAACCGCGCGTCGTACGGAATGCCGGCTCGCGCCGAGTGGTTCACCCCGCATGAGCATCACGAGCCGACGTGTCGTCGCCACCGCTTTCGGTGGGCCCGAGAACCTCGCCACCCAGGAGGTCTCCCTCCCCGACCCCGGTCCGCACGAGGTGCTGATGGAGGTCCGTGCGATCGGGGTCAACCCGGCCGACGTCAAGTCCTACGCGGGCCCGGGCAACGCGTCGGACCTGCCGAAGGTCCTCGGGTACGAGGCCTCCGGGGTGGTCGTGGCCCTCGGCTCGGAGGCATCCGACAACGAGGGTGCGCTGACAGTCGGGGACGGGGTGATCGCCTTCCGCTGCTCGGGCGCCTACGCGACCCAACTGCTCGTCCGCGACGAGGCGCTCACCCGCAAGCCGGAGACCCTCGGCTGGGCCGAGGCGGCCGGCGTGATGCTGGTCGGGGCCACCGCGGAGCACACGCTCGAGGCCACGCGCGTGGGCCGCGGCGACACCGTGCTCGTGCACGGCGCGTCCGGCGGCGTCGGGCTGAGCGCGGTCCAGCTGGCCCGGCTGCGCGACGCCCGCGTGATCGCCACCGCAGGCGAGCGCAACCACGACCTGCTCCGCGAGCTCGGCGCCGAGCCCACGACGTACGGCGGGGGGCTGCTCGAACGGGTGCGCGCCCTGGCGCCCGACGGGGTCGACGTGGCGCTGGACCTCGTCGGCACGGACGAGGCGATGGACGTCTCGTTGGAGCTGGTCGCCGACCGTGACCGGATCGCCAGCATCGCGAACTTCGCGCGCGCACCGCACGAAGGGATCAGGCTCCTCGGCGGAGGTCCCGGCGCCGACCCGGGCGACGAGATTCGCATGGCCGCACGCCCCGAGCTGGCCCGGCTGGCCGGCGAGGGCACGCTCCGGGTGGTGATCGCCGCGACGTACCCCCTCGACGACGTCGCCGACGCGCACCGTCAGATCGCGACCGGCCACACCGCGGGCAAAATTGTGCTGATCCCGTGAGGCGACGTGTTGTCTACTGACGCCATGGCACGCGTGCTCAGCGTCAACGTCGGCAAGGCTTCACCCAACCCGTGGAAGACGACTGTCTCCACGGGTATCGGCAAGCAGCCGGTGCAGGGAGCCGTGGAGGTGCGGGCGCCAGGCGCGAAGCACGGCGGTCTCGGCTCGGGGCTGGTCGGCGACTTCATCGGCGACACGCAGCACCACGGTGGCGACACCCAGGCGGTCTACGCGTTCGCCCGCGAGGACCTCGACCGGTGGTCGGAGCGACTGGGCCGCGAGCTCCCCCATGGCTACTTCGGCGAGAACCTCACGACCCTGGGGATCGACGTCGGGGAGGCCCGGGTCGGGGAGGTCTGGCGGGTCGGCGACAAGGTGGAGCTGAGGGTCACCGACCCCCGGATCCCCTGCTCGACCTTCCGCGGCTGGACCGGCGAGAAGGGCTGGCTCAAGATCTTCACCGCCGATGCCCGACCCGGCACCTATCTGGAGGTCGTGACTCCGGGTCGGATCGGCTCGGGCGATCCGCTCACCGTCGTACGACGACCCGACCACGACGTGACCGTGTCACTCGTGTTCCGGGCGATGACCCTCGAGCGCGAGCTCGTGCCCGACCTCCTGCCGGCCCGCGACGACCTCACCCGTGAGCTGCGCAGCTGGCTCGGCTTCGGCTGAGAGGGCTCGTCAGCCGAAGAAGACCTCGGCCTCGGCGTACTCCGCCTTGCTGACCAGCTTGAGCTCGCCGGTGCCCTCGAGCAGCGGGACCCGGATGATGTCGGCGCCGCGCAGGGCGACCATCTTCCCGAAGTCCTTCTCCGCGACGGCATCGACGGCGTGGAGGCCGAACCGGGTGGCCAGCCAGCGGTCGAACGCCGTCGGTGTGCCGCCGCGCTGCACGTGACCGAGCACCACCGCGCGGGCCTCCGCCCCGGTGCGCTGCTCGATCTCGCTGGCCAGCCGGTCGCCGATCCCGCCGAGGCGGACGTGGCCGAACGCGTCGGTCTCCTGGTTGAGGAGCGTCATGCCGTTCTCCCCTTCCTTGGCCTCGCGCGGCACCGCACCCTCGGCGACCACGATGATCGGCGCGTACTGCGTCTCGAACCGCTTCCTGACCAGGCCGCAGACCTCCTCGATGTCGAAGGGCTGCTCGGGGATCAGCACGACGTTGGCGCCGCCGGACATGCCGGAGTGCAGGGCGATCCAGCCCGCGTGCCGCCCCATCACCTCGACCACGAGCACGCGGTGGTGCGACTCGGCGGTCGTGTGCAACCGGTCGATCGCCTCGCTCGCGATGTTGACCGCGGTGTCGAAGCCGAACGTGAAGTCGGTGCCCGAGAGATCGTTGTCGATGGTCTTGGGTACGCCGACCACGTCGACGCCGAGGTCGGCGAGCCTGGTCGCGACACCGAGCGTGTCCTCGCCGCCGATCGCGATCAGGGCGTCGACACCGTCACTGGCCAGGTTGTCCTTGATCCGCTCGACGCCGCCCTCGATCTTGAACGGGTTGGTCCGGCTGGAGCCGAGGATCGTGCCGCCGCGCGGCAGGATGCCGCGCACCTGGGGGACGCCGAGCTCCATGGTCAGGCCCTCGAGCGGACCCTTCCACCCGTCGCGGTAGCCGACGAAGTCGAACCCGTGCACGCCCACTCCCTTGCGGACTACGGCCCGGATCACCGCGTTGAGTCCGGGACAGTCGCCGCCACCGGTGAGCACTCCGACCCGCATGCTGACTCCTGATCTGGTCGTTTGAACGTTACAAGCCGCCCGCCAGCCTAAGGCCAGCAGCGGCAGGGACGTCAACCGCCCGGCGGGCGGTCAGGAGGTGGTGGGCGCCTCGGCGGCCGGGTCGACCGGCACGACCGCCTCGAACGTCTCGGCCACGTTGGTGACCGGCCGGCTCGCCAGCGGCATCCGCACCGCGAGCACCTCGACGAGGAGTGCCCACACCACGCAGAGCACGACCGTGCCTCCCCAGAGCGCCAGCGCTCCCACGTGCAGCAGGGCGGAGTAGAGAAGCGGCGCGACCGCCCCCGACATGCTCCAGGCCAGCTGCATCGACGCCATGTAGCGGCCGCGCTGGTCCGGCGGGGGCGCCTCGGCGGAGAGGGCGATCACGACTGGTCCGGCGGTCATCTCGCCGAGCGTGTAGACGAACGCCGCCACCAGGACCAGCACCACGGCGGTCGCGATCGACAGCGCGCCCGCTGCGTAGAACATCACGAAGGAGACGGCGCTGAAGCCGACCGCGGCGTGCAGGACGCGCCGACGTACGGCGCCGGTCATCGCGCGCACCACCAGGCCCTGCCCCACGCCGATCATCACCGTGTTGATCACGAAGACGGCGCCGGGCACCCAGCCCGGGAGGCCAAGGGTGTCGACGAAGTAGACCGGCATGCTCACGTTGAGCGTCATCTCCGCCAGCGCGTAGCAGAAGATCACCGCAATCAGCATGCGATAGCCCCGGTCAGTGAACCCGACCCACCACCGCACGTCGCGTTCGTCGGACGACTCCTGGCGCGGGATGGGCCCGCCGCCGGCCACGGCGATCATCAGGGCGAAGGCGAGGATGTAGGACGCCGCGTTGATCACCACGACGAACTGGTACGCCGCGTTCGAACCGATGGTCAGCGCGATCGCCGCGAGCACCCCGCCGACGCCGTACCCGGCGTTGCGCATCGCCTGGAGGAAGCCGAACCAGATCTCGCGCTCGCCGCTCTCGGTGATCTGGGTGACCATCGGGCCGAGCGCCGCCCAGAAGCCGGACCGGGTGGCACTGGCGGCGAAGACCAGGACCGTGACCGCGAGCATCGAGTGGGCGAAGGGATACAGCGCGAACGCGACGGCCGCGCCCGCGTTGCCGACCTGCATCACGACCTTGGGCCCAACCCGGTCGACCATCGTCCCGATCATCGGCACGACCGGGATGACCGCGAGGTTGGCGATGGTCATCGCCAGGCCGAGCTGGACGAGCGTCAGCGAGGTCTGATGAAGGAAGTACAGCATCGACAGCGGCATCCAGACGCCGCTGCCCACGGCGTCGATGGCCAGGGCGGACACGAACCGCCGGTGGGGTCCCACGTCGGGGAAACCGAGTCGCTGCAGCACCCTGCCATCCTCCAACCTCAAGCCCACTCGAAGGCAAACCCTGATGGCCCGGCCCACACCGTAGGCTCCCGCCATGACGTTCTCCATCGTGGCGCGCTCCACCGACGGTGAGTCGTGGGGCGTGGCCGTCGCCTCGAAGTTCCTGGCGGTCGGCGCCGTCGTGCCGGCCGCCGTGGCCCAGGTCGGGGCCATCGCGACGCAGGCGGATGCCAATGTCGCCTACAAGGGGCTCGCACTCTCCCACCTCGACGACGGGGCCACCGCGTCGGTGGCGCTCCAGCGGCTGCTCGAGGAGGACGACGGTCGCGACGAGCGGCAGGTCGGGATCGTCGACGCCGAGGGCGGCGCGGCCACCCACACCGGCCACGGCTGCCTCGAGTGGGCCGGCGGCGTCACCGGCGAGGGCTACGCGATCCAGGGCAACATCCTGGCCGGCGAGTTCGTGGTCGCCGCGATGCAGGACGTGTTCGAGGCCGCCGACGGCGACGAGCCGCTCGCGGGCCGACTCCTCGCCGCACTGGCCGCGGGCGACGATGCCGGCGGCGACAGTCGCGGACGACAGTCGGCCGCACTGCTCGTGGTCCGTGACGGCGCGGGGTACGGCGGAGGCGACGACATCGTGGCCGACCTGCGCGTCGACGACCATCCGGACCCGGTCACGGAGCTGTCGCGACTGCTGGATCTCAACGACCTCTACCTGACCGCCTCGACCGAGACCGAGCAGGTGGCGATCACCCCCGAGCTGGCCTCGGAGATCGAAGGGCTCGTGCACGGGCTCGGCTTCCCCGACCTCAACGCCTGGGTCGGCACCGAGAACTACGAGATGCGGGTCGACCCCCACGGGACCTGGATCGACGAGAAGGTGCTCGAGGTCATGCGCGAGGCCCGCGACAGGTGAGCGTCCTCGCCATCGATGCCGGCACCACCGGTGTCACCGCGGTCGTGGTGACCCCGGACGGGCGCATCGCCGCGCGCGGCTACCAGGAGTTCGCCCAGCACTTCCCGAAGCCCGGCTGGGTGGAGCATGTGCCGGAGGAGATCTGGCAGGCCACGATCCAAGCCACCCGCGAGGCGCTGGCGTCGTGCGACGCCTCGCAGCTGCGGGCGGTCGGGATCACCAACCAGCGCGAGACGGTCCTGCTCTGGGACCGCGAGACCTTGGGGTCGCCACGGCGGGCGATCGTGTGGCAGGACCGGCGTACCGCCTCGATCTGCGAGCGCCTGCGCGACGAGGGCCACGAGGACCGCGTCGCCGAGCTGACCGGACTCCGTCTCGACCCGTACTTCTCCGGCACCAAGCTGACCTGGCTCGCCGAGAACGAGCCCCGCACCTGGCAGCTGGTGGAGTCGGGGCGCTACGCCGTCGGCACGGTCGACTCCTACCTCGTCGCCCGGATGACCCGGGGCACCTGGCACGTCACCGACGTCTCCAACGCCTGCCGCACCCTTCTCTTCGACCTGAACACCGGTGACTGGTCCGACGAGCTGTGCGCACTGTTCGGCGTACCCCGCGACGCCCTGCCCGACCTCGTGCCCAACTGGGGCGAGATCGCAACGACCGACTCGTCGACGTTCTGCGGCCTCGAGCTGCCGATCGCCGGGATGGCCGGCGACCAGCAGTCCGCGCTGTTCGGCCAGACCTGCTTCGACCCGGGCGACGCCAAGTGCACCTACGGCACGGGCTCGTTCATCCTCACCAACACCGGCAGCTCGCTCGAACGGTCCGACGCCGGGCTCCTGTCGACGGCCGCCTGGCGCTCCCCCGACGGCGAGCTCACCTACGCCCTCGAGGGGGCGATCTTCGTCACCGGCGCCGCGGTGCAGTGGCTGCGCGACGGTCTCCAGATCGTCGGCTCGGCCTCCGAGACGGCCGCGATCGCGGCCACCGTCGACTCCTCCGACGGGGTCGTGTTCGTGCCCGCGCTGACCGGTCTCGGCGCCCCGCACTGGGACCCCCGCGCCCGCGGCCTGATCATCGGACTGACCCGGGGCACCACCCGGGCCCACATCGTGCGGGCGACGCTGGAGGCGATCGCCTTCGAGGTGCGCGACGTGCTCGCCACCATGCCGGAGGCCGGCTCGAACGCCCTGCGCGTGGACGGCGGTGCCAGCGCCAACGACCTGCTCTGCCAGCTGCAGTCCGACCAGCTCGGCGTCGCGGTCGAGCGGCCCGAGATCGTCGAGACGACCGCACTGGGCGCGGCGTTCATGGCCGGTCTCGGCGTCGGGGTGTGGGACTCGACCGACGACCTGCGCGAGACGTGGCAGCTGAACCACCGCTTCGAGCCGGCCGGCGACCGCACCGGGCCCGACGCGGCCTACGCCCGCTGGGGCGACGCCGTACGACGCTCGAAGGGCTGGGCGACCGACTAGGCCAACCGCGGGATGGTCCGTGACGAGGTCAATCGAGGGAGTCGAGGGCCTTCCGGGCCGCGTCCCGCTCGCGCACGGCCTGCGCATGTGACTGCTCCGCCTCGCCGTGAGCCTCCTCCGCCTCCGCGAGCTCGTCGTCGGTCTCCTCCGCGTCGCTCTCGAGCCCGGCGAGTCGACGCTTGAGCTCGTCGATCTCCGACTGGAGCTGGAGGCTGCGCGCCTGGAGCTCCTCGACGGCCCGGCCGGCGACGGCAAGCTCCTCGGCGGCCGCGGTCACGGCGTCGTCCGCCTCGGCCATGGTCTCCTCGGCCTGCTCGCGGCGCCGCCCCGCCCCGTCACCCGGCACGATGTGCAGGTCCGGCGGCGCGGGAGCCTCGGCCGTGGTCGGGGACGCCGCAAACCCGAGCGCATCGGGCAGGGCCACCGCAGCCGCGACGTCCACCGCGTCGACCCCGGTGGCCTTCAGCGACCTGACCAGCAGCCCGCTGCGCACCGCCCGAGCCGCCTCGGCGTCGATCAGTCCCGCGGTGAGCGTCGCCTCCACCTCGTCGGCAACGGGCTGGGTGACGCGCACACCTTCCTCGGCGGCCAGTGACCGGGCCTGCGCGGTGACGGCGGAGGTCAGCTGTCGTCGCTGTCGGGTGAGGGCGCGCAGCTCCGCGCCGTCCATCCCTTCCTGCGCCTCGCGCAGAGCAGCCCCGACCGCCAGCACCTGTTCGACCTGCTCGGGCTCGCGGCGTACCAGAAGGTTCACGACCCAGGCGGCCACCGACGGCTTGCGCAACGACTTGATCGCGGTCACGAGGTCGCGATCCCCCTTGGCCGACTTCGCCCGCGCGTCACGCTCGGGGGTGAAGCGGTCGATCGGCAGGGCGTAGAGCTCGTCCGCGATCTCGAGCACCGAGTCGGTCATCGCCGGCTCACTCGTCGTCGCCGAGGCCGCGCTCGAGGACGTAGCGGGTCAGCTCGACGCGGTTGTGCATCTGGAGCTTGCGCAGGGTGCTCTGGACGTGGTTCTGCACCGTCCTGTGGGACAGCACGAGCCGGTCCGCGATCTGTCGGTAGCTCATCCCGGTCGCGACCATCTTCAGGATCTCGGTCTCGCGCGGCGTGAGCTCCGACTCCGGCTCGGGCTCGGGGCCGTCGGCCATCCGGCGGAACTCGCCCAGCACGAGGCCGGCGAGCCCGGGGGTGAAGACGGTGTCGCCGGCGGCCACCCGGCGTACGGCGTCCACGAGCTCGTCGCGGGACGCGGACTTCACCAGATAGCCGGTGGCGCCGGCCTTCACCGCCTCGAGCACGTCGCGCTGCTCACCGGATGCAGACAGGATCAGGACCCGGGCCGACGGGTCCCTGCCCAGCACGTCCGCGGTGACCGCGACCCCGCCCGGGCCGGGGATCTGCAGGTCGAGGACCACAACCTGGGGCCGGGCAGCCGGGAAGCGCGCGATCGCCTGGTGCCCGTCGGCGGCCACCGCCACCACGTCGAACCCGGCCGCCGCGAGGTCACGCTCGACGGCGTCGCGCCACATCGGGTGGTCGTCGACGACCATGACCCGGACCGGCTGCTCGTCGACCCCGTCGGACATGGCCCGACCCTAACGCGCGTAGCGCCCGCGGCGGTGCCGCAACGGCTCCTCGTCGTCGGGGCCGACCTCGAGCCACTCGACCACCGTGGTGACCAACCGGGACCACCCCACGGCCTGATCGGACTCCAGACGTACGCCGGCCCAGGTCGTCGCGGCCGCCAGTCGCGGACCCCACTCCATCTGGGTGAACGCGGCGTGGCTGAACATGCCACCAGGCGCCGGAGCGGTGCCGGCGAACATCTCGGCCAGGTCGCGGTCCTCCCAGGTGAGCAGCTGCACGACGCCGCGGCCGGTGGCCAGCAACGCCTCGGTGAGGTCGGCGTCGGGGTCGAGCAGCGCCAGGATCCGCGTGTCCTCACCCGCCCCCACCATGAACGACGTCACGGTCAGCCCGGCGGGGGCCGTCTCCGGGCCCGCGGTCCACAGGCTGACCGTGCCGCCCACCCGGCCGCGGAGCCGGCGTACGGGGTCGGGCTCCGGGTCGGCGAACGGGTGGGCCGCGTGGATGGTCACGGGCCGAGACTACGGCTGCTGGACCCGCTGCAGGATCGAGGAGTGCTGGTCCGTCCAGAGCACGTAGGGCTGGTTGCCCCTGAGCACGTCCCACTTCGCCCGCTGGTCCGGCACGTCAGCAGTCGTGGCACGGAGGCGATCCAGCACGGAGGCATCCCTGGACATCGCCACCCATACCGAGTTCGTCCGGCCCAGCGCGACGTCATGGGCGTTCGGGTCGTCCTCATGGGCCATCGCGTGCCAGCCGCGGTCCACGACGAGTCCACGCAGGGCCGGCTCGAGGTTGATGAAGCGGTTGCTGATGTGGATGAGAACCAGACCGCCGGGGGCAGTCACCCGGTCGTAGACGTCGAAGGCCTCTGCCGTGATCAGGTGCATGGGGATGCTGTCGGACGAGAACGCGTCGACGACCAGGACGTCGAAGGTGTTGTCCGGGACCTTCTCCAGCTCGAGGCGCGCGTCGCCGATGGTGATCGGCGCGTCGGGGGTGCAGTTCTTCAGGAACGAGAAGCGCGTCTGCGCGATGCGGACATCCAGCGGGTCGATCTCGAAGAACCGCCAGCTCTCGCCGGGGGTCGCGTAGCAGGCGATGGTGCCCACCCCCAGCCCGACTGCGCCGACCCTCGTGTCCGCGCCCCACAGACGTCCCGCGCGGTCGAGCACGAGCCCGACTCCGGAGTCGGGCCCGTAGTACGTGGTGGCGGTGCGCTCCTGGCCGGGCGCGGTCAGTTCGAGGCCGTGCAGAGTGGTGCCGTCGCGGAGGGTCCGCATTCCGTTGTGCTCCTCCACGGCGTACGTCGCGAAGTAGCTGCGCGAGCGGGCGCCGTCCAGCGACAGGGCGATGGTGTTCTGCCAGCCCAGCCCCAGGATGAGCGAAGCGAGGGCGACGGCGTAGCCGGCACGTACCACCCGCCGCCGCGTCGGCAGCGGCAGGAGGAGAGCGGCCGCAAGCAGCAGGATCGGGTGCTCGTAGACCCAGTCGAAGATCACCGGGGCGAGCAGTGCACAGAAGACGCCACCGAGCACGCCCCCGACCGAGGTCATCAGATAGAACAGCGTGAGGCGTTGCGGCGAAGGCCGCGACTCGTACAGACGGGTGTGGAGAGCCACCGCCACCACGAAGAACGAGACCACCTCGATGACGGCCACCCAAGGGTTGAACTCGCGAGTGGCGAAGCTTCCGGCGCCCCACACCAGCAGCACGACCGGGGCGACCCGGGTGCACAGCCTCGCGACCCCGCGCCGGTGCGCGAACGCGACCGTGAAGCTGAGCAGATAGAGGCCGAGTGGCACCACCCAGAGCAACGGCATGGCCATGACGTCGGTCGTGATGTGGATGGTGGTCGAGAGCATCAGTCCGGAGGGAACCGCCGCGAGCGCCACCCAGGTCCACAGTCGCCGCCTGGTGGGCGGGGCGTCGGGCGGAGGGGCGTACTCGAGGGCCGCGTGACCGCTCCGCACCAGGCGTAGGGCGCATGCGGCCACCAGGACGACGAGCAGAAGGTAGCCCCCCGTCCAGAGGTGACGTTGCGTGTCGACGGCCAGGCTCGGTTCGACGACGAACGGGTAGGTCAGCAGCCCCGCGAAGCTGCCGAGGTTCGAGGCGGCGTACAGACGGTAGGGGTCGACGCCGGGGACGGTCAGGTTGAACCACCGCTGCATCAGGGGCGCCTGCGCCGACATGGCGAAGAACAGCGGGCCCAGCGACACCAGGAACAGGGCCGGGACGAACAGCACCACGGAGCCGTCGTTCGGTGGCTTCATGCTGGTCAGGCCGATCGGAAGCCACAGGCACGCGGCCACCAGGAGACCGAGGTGCAGCAGACCCTGAGTGCGCGGACGGAACCGGGCCAGCAGATGCGCCCAGCAGTAGCCGGCCAGCAGCAGCGCCTGGTAGACGAGCATGGCGCTGTTCCACACGCCCGGCGCGCCACCCAACCGAGGCAGCGCCATCTTGGCCACCATCGGCTCCAGCTGGAACATCAGGAAGGACCCGACGAGGACGGTGCCGGTGAACAGCCAGGCTCGGTGTCGGGCCGGCGGGCTGTCGTCTACGGACACACGGACGGACTGCTGGTCGAGCCCGCTGGACATGGGCTGACCTTAACGCCGACCGGCGTGCCGACGCGGGACTTTCGCGCGGTCCGGTGCGCCGTCTGGTCAGCGCTCGAACGTCAGCTCCCACACCGTCCCGAGGGGGCCCGTCGTCAGCATCGCAGTGCCACCGAGCTCCTCGACCCGGCCCCGGATCGAGGACGCGACGCCGAGCCGCCCCTCACGCTCCGCCTCCTCGAGCCGCCCCGGCGCGATGCCGCGCCCCTCGTCTCGCACGGTCACCTGCACCTGGCTCGCCGCGGCCTCGAGCAGCACCCAGGTGGGAGCGGTCGGCCCGACATGTGCCACCACGTTGTCCAGACAGGCGGAGACCACGGCAACCACGACCTCGGCCGTCGCTGCGTCCACCGGTACGCCGTTCGAGGGCGCGGCCACGGACACGCCCGGTCGGCGCTCGAGGGCGGACAAGGCACCCACGAGGTCGACGACACCGGGTGTCGGGTCGACCGTGTCCTGCTGCCGGATCAGCGCACGCAACGCGGTCTCCTGCTCGCCGGCCAGCAGGGCGAGCTGGGAGCCGTCGGGGCCGAGCTCGGGGCCACGGCGTTGCACCAACGCGAGCACCTGCAGCACGCCGTCATGCACGGCGCGCGCCAACCTGGTGCGTTCGACCGCGGCCGCTGCCTCCCGCTCCGCCGCAGCCGTCCGTGCGGCCGAGCGCAGCAGCGAGTCGACCATCAGCCCCACGATCGGTCCACCGATCAGCAGCAGGAACAGGTTTCCGTACACGGTCTCGGACAGGTAGTGCCGGGTCAGGAAGTCGTCGACCGACAGGAGGACCGCCGCAGCCACACCGCCCTGCAGGCGCCAGTGGATCGCCCAGGCGAGCATCGCCGCCATCACCCAGAACCCGGGCACGGTGGAGTGGTAGCCCGGGTCCTTGACGGCGGCGGTGAGCGCCAGTGCGGCGAGGGCGACGCCGAGGTCGGCGACCACCCAGGCCGTCGTACGGCGGGAGTAGGAGTAGTAGACCCAGCTGATGACGCCGGTCCACACGACCAGCGCGGTCACCAGGAAGCCCGCCCACCACGGATGGGAGAAGCCGTCGCGATAGATGTTCAGGCCCACCGTGTTGGCGACCAGCAGGATCCGCAGCACCGCCAGCCACCGGTACATCCGGTCCTCGACCGCGATCGCGGCCGGCTCGGTCGGCCGCACCGGGAGCCGGAGGCCGGGGGTCAGGATGCCTGCTTCTGCTCGCCGGCCACGGCCCCCAGGTCGTCACGCGCCTCGCGCTCGGCACGCCTGGCGTCGGCCGCGGACTTCGCCGACGCCTCCTTGGCCTTCGTGGCGTAGAGGTCGACGTACTCCTGGCCTGAGAGCTGCATGATCTCGTACATGATCTCATCGGTGATCGCGCGCAGGATGTAGCGGTCGTTCTCCATGCCCTCGTAGCGGGAGAAGTCCAGGGGCGTGCCGAAGCGCACGCCGGGCCTGGTGAACGTGCCGAACTTCTTGCCCGGCGGGGCGACGACGTCCGTGCCCAGCACCGCCACCGGGATCACGGGGACCCCGGTCTCGAGGGCGAGCCGTGCCACCCCGGTCTTGCCGCGGTAGAGGCGGCCGTCGTGTGAGCGGGTGCCCTCCGGGTAGATACCGAACAGGTCGCCCTCACCGAGGATCGCCCGGGCCGAGGACAGTGCACCCTCCGCAGCGGTCGCGCCCGAGCGGTCGATCGGCACCTGGCCCGCGCCGGAGAAGAACTTCTTCTGGAACCAGCCCTTGATGCCGGGCGTGGTGAAGTACTCCGCCTTGGCCACGAAGGTCACTCGGCGCGTCAGCGTCAGCGGCATGAACAGCCAGTCGGCGTACGACAGGTGGTTGCTGGCCAGGATCGCGGGCCCGGTCGCCGGGACGTTGTCGGCACCCTCGACATGGGGCCGGAACACCAGGCGCAGCACGGGACCGAGCGCGATCCACTTCAGGAACCAGTAGAACACCGGGCACCCTCCGACTCGACGGATCAGACTGTGCACCCCGTGTGCCAGCTCAGGCACACCCTAGTCCCACGGGCCGGGCTGCTCCCGACGCTTCCGGCGCACCCGTCATCAGGCGAGCGACGCCTGACAAGGCAGGCGGCGTACGGCAGGATGCGCGCATGACCAGCCCTTCCGAAGCCGGTGCACCCGAGGCCCCGCTCTCCGTCGCCGCCCGACCCGAGCTCACCGGGGGCAAGCGCATCGCGGTGCTCCTCAGCCACGGCTTCACCGGCTCGCCGTTCTCCATCAAGCCGTGGGGGCGCTACCTCGCCGACAGGGGGTACGCCGTCGAAGTCCCGCGGCTGCCCGGGCACGGCACCAGCTGGCAGCAGCTCAACGTGACGACGTGGGCCGACTGGTACGGCGAGGTGTCGCGGGCCTTCGCCATCCTGCGCAGCGACAACGACGCGGTCGTCGTGGGCGGGCTGTCGATGGGCGGCGCGCTGGTCCTGCAGCTCGCGGCCGATCACGATGCCGAGATCTCCGGTGTGGTGCTGGTCAACCCGGCCGTCGCGACCAAGCGCAAGGACGTCAAGCTCCTGCCCGTGCTCAAGCACCTGGTCCAGGCCTTCCCGGCGATCGCCAACGACATCAAGCGACCGGGCCAGGACGAGCACGGCTATCCCAAGACGCCGCTCAAGGCCGCACACTCGATGATGTCCGCCTGGCCCGGGGTCATCGACGGGCTCGGCCGGATCACCAAGCCGGTGCTCTACCTCCGCTCCACCGAGGACCACGTCGTGGACGGGCTCTCCGAGGAGATCATCCGCCGCGGGCTGGGCTCGACCGACGTACGTCGTTCGGCGCTGGCCAACAGCTACCACGTGGCGACACTCGACAACGACGACGAGCAGATCTTCACGGAGTCCGCTGCCTTCATCGCCGAGGTCACGACCTAACGTTGGTGCGGTGAGCACCGGGGACGACGACGCCAGCTGGCGCGAGATCGTCGACAACTACGGCGAGGTGCCCGTCATACCTGCGGAGCCGCCGGCCGAACCCGTCGTCCCCGAGCCGTTCTACCTCGAGCTGTACGACGACAGCTTCGTGCCGCCGCCGCTGCCACCGCCGCCGGTGATCGCCCCCGAGCGCCGGCTCGCCTGGGTCGGCCTGGTCGCGTCACCCCTGCTGCTGGTGCTGTGCGCCGTGATCGACTACCGGCTGCCCTCGATCCTCACCGGCGGACTGATCGTGGCGTTCCTCGGCTCCTTCGGCTACCTCGTCGCGACGATGTCGCAGGACCCCCGCGACCCCGACGACGACGGGGCGCGACTCTAGGTCGCCCAATCAGGTCACCCAATCAGGGCCCCCGGTCCGGCCGCTGCAGAAGCACGTAGCCGTTCGAGGTCCCCTCGGACGTCCAGCCCTTCTTCTCCAGCGCGGTGGCCAGCAGACTGCCCGAGCCCACCAGCGCGACCGGTGCCCGGGAGTCGAGCACGACGCGGTACCAGCCCGGGTCGATGGCGTCGGCCCTGACGTAGTCCCGCACGTGCGCCTCGGAGTACGGCGTGGCGAGGCCGTCGACGTACTGGTCGAGGTCCGGGTGCCGCCACGTGAGCCAGCCGCCGAGGACATACGCGTTGAAGACCGGCGTGCCCGCGGGCAGCCGGTCGAGGACCGGGTCGAGGCCCAGCGGGACGTGGCCGGGGGTGTCCGACGTGTGCGGCGCCACGATCGCGAGGACCGCCGTGCAGACGACGGCGCAGGCAGCCAGAGTGCCCAGCTCCAGCCGGCCGATCCGGCGGGCCGGGTCCGTGCTGCTTCCGCTCCGCGCCACCACCGCATCGAGTGCCTGGGCGAACAGCGGTGCCACCACCAAGGCAGAGACGACCACGAGCCGCGCGGCGTACCAGAGGAGGAGCACCGCGATGGCGAGCATGAGGAGCCGCGACCAGGTCGCTCCCCGTCGGGTCAACCCCCAGATCACCGCGGTCGCCACGATCATCACCGCGGCGGCGAGCGGCGCCGCCGTCAGCAGATCCGTGCGTTGCCACTCGCTGACGTACGGCGCGATCCCGCGGACCACGAACGGCGCCTCCAGGACGCCCAGGCCGACGGGGTTGAGGGCGACCACAGCCAACGACGCGATCGCCACGGCGGCCAGCCGGACCAGGGTGCGGAGGTCCGCGCGCCGCGACAGCGCGATGCCGACCACGAACAGGAACCCGAAGGCCGGCCCGAAGATCCAGAACCCGTGGCACAGCGACCAGAACCATACGAGCGGCACCAGCCACCACCGCGCCTTCAGGTCACGCTCGGTCTGCAGCCAGGCCGCGAGCACGATCGGCAGCAGGACGAAGCTGATCACCTGAGGGCGCGGCGTCAGGGACAGCGTGGCCGCCGGTACCGCGAGCACCGTCGCGATCGTGGCCGGCAGCAGCGCGCCCTCGCGCCGGTTCGTGAGCTGCACGGTGACCACGAACAGGAACAGGGACACCCCGAACAGCACGGCCAGCCCGGGCAGCCCGTTCCAGCGCTCGACGTACGCCGACACGACCTCGGGCAGCGGTTCAGTCGGCACCCAGGGCACCGTGGCGAACGACGACCAGTGGTCCGGCGCGGACAGCGAGTGCTGGGCGATCAGGTCGTTGCCGAGCCGCAGGTGCCACCAGGCGTCCGGGTCGTGGATCGGCGCGGCAGCCAGTCCGGTCATCCACGCCAGCGCCCCATACACGAACACCAGTGGCAGCCAGCGCACGACTCGGTCAGCCATGGCCGGATCGTCTCAGCAATCCCGACGAGGAGGACGGAGGATCGCCCATCAGGTCGGTCGCCTCAGCAGCACGTATCCGTTGGACGTGCCGTCGTTCGTCCAGCCCTTCCCCTCCAGCGCGGCGGCGAGAGCGGTGTGGGAGCCGAGCAGGGCGACCGGGGCATGGGAGTCGAGCACCACGCGGTACCAGCCGGCGCCGATGGCGTCGGCCCGGACATAGTCGCGCACATGCGGCAAGGAGTACGGCGTCACCAGTCCGTCGATGTACTGCTCGAGGTCCGGGTGCCGCCAGGTGAGCCAGCCGCCCACGGCGTAGGTGTTGAACACGGGTGTGCCCGGAGGCAGGCCGTCGAGCTGGGCGTCCAGGGCGACCGGGACGTCCCCGGGCTCGTCGGCCACCTGCGGCGCCACCACCACGACGAACGCCACACAGGCCACAGCACCGAGGGCTCCCGTCAGCAGCTCGAACCTGCTGGTCCGGGACGCGGGTTCCGCGGCTCCGCTGCTCCGGGCCACCAGGGCGTCGAGTGCTCCGGCGAACAGCGGCGCCGCGACGAGACCACCGATCACCACCAGGCGGGCGGCGTACCAGACCAGGAACGCCGCGACCACGAGCAGCAGGAGTCGTGACCAGCTGACTCCTTGCCGGGTCACCGCCCAGATGACCGCTGTCGCGACGATCATCAGGACGGCGCCCAGCGGCCCGGCACGGAGCAGGTCGGTGCGCTCCCACTCGCTGATGTACTGCGAGGTGCTCTGGACCGCGAACGGCGCCTCCAGCACTCCCAGGCCGACCGGGTTGAGCGCCACCACTCCGAGCGACGCGACCGCGACCCCGGCCAGCTGCACGAGGGTCCGGACGTCTGCGCGCCGCGACAGCGCGATGCCGACCACGAAGAGGAAACCGAAGGCCACCCCGAAGATCCAGAACCCGTGGCACAGCGACCAGAGCCAGATGAGCGGCACCAGCCACCAGCGCGCCTTCAGGTCACGCTCGGTCTGGAGCCACGCCGCGAGCACGATCGGCACCAGCGCGAAGCTGAACAGCTGCGGCCGCGCGGAGAGGGACGGCGACGCCGCCAGCACGGTGAGCACCGTGGCCAGCGTCGCGGGGAGCAGGGCAGCGTGTCGGCGGTTCGTGAGCTGCACCACGAGCACGACCATCGCCAGAACGGCGCTGAAGAGCACCGCGAGGCCGGGCAGCCCGAACCAGCGCTCGACGTACGCCGACACGACCTCGGGCAGCGGCTCCGTCGGCACCCACGACAGCGTCGCGAACGACGACCAGTGGCCAGGCGTCGACAGGGAGTGCTGGGCGATCAGGTCGTTCCCGAGCCGCAGGTGCCACCAGTCGTCCGGGTCGGAGATCGGGCGGGCGGTGCGTGCCGCGACCCAGCCGAACAGGCCGAGCAGCAGCACGGACGGCATCCATCGGAGGACGAGCCGGTCTCCCATGCCGAGGATGGTGTCAGCATCACCCACACGTTGCGGCTGATTTGGCGCGGTCCACGGCGCGGCGGCGCGAGACGGCCGCGGTCACGGTCGGACGCGCGCGCAGGTCCGGTCGGTGTGCTCAGTGGCGGGTGAGGTCGGCGGCGCCGATCAGGCCGGCGCGGTTGCCGAGCCTCGCCTTCCGGATCTCCAGCAACGGGCGATGGCCACGACCCGTGAGCTGGCCGGCGAACGCCTGCCGGACGGGGTCGAGCAGCAGCTCGTCCGCGGCGCTGACTCCCCCGCCGATCACGACCACCGCCGGGTCCAGGACTGCGGTCAGCGAGGCGATCCCCTCCCCCAGCCATCGGCCCAGCGAGGCGAGCTGCTCGACCGCGAAGGCGTCGCCGTCGCGGGCCGCCTCGGTGATCAGCGGCCCGCTGATCCCCCCGGGGTCCCCGCCCGCCCGCTCGAGCAGGTCGGCGGCCAGCAGGGAGCCGGCGGTCGCCGCGGCACGGGCCTCGCGCACGAGCGCCGTCCCACTGGCATACATCTCGAAGCAGCCGCGGTTGCCGCAGCCGCAGCGGATGCCGTCCGGGACGACCCGCATGTGACCGATCTCGGCGCCGACGCCGAACGCGCCGCGGTAGAGCGAACCGTCCAGGACGACCCCACCGCCGACGCCGGTGCCGACCGTGACAAGCAGGAGGTCGTCGACGTCGTGGCCGGCACCGAACTGGAACTCTCCCCAGGCGGCGGCGTTGGCGTCGTTCTCCACGACCACCGGGAGGTCGAGGCGACCCTCGAGGTCGCCCTTGAGGTCCAGGTCGCGCCACGCGAGGTTGGGAGCGAACAGCACGATCGAACGCGTCCGGTCGATGTAGCCGGCGGCGCCGACGCCGACGGCCGCGATCTCGTGCCGGGTCCTGAGCTCGGTGACCAGCTGCTCGATCGCGGCCTCGATGGCCTGCACGTCCGTGGCCGGCGACTCGACGCGCAGCTCTTCGAGGATCGTGCCCGTGTCGTCGACCACACCGCCCGCGATCTTGGTGCCACCGACGTCGATCCCACAGGCCAGGCTCACGAATCGTCCTCCGGCCACTCCTCGTCCAGGTCGATCCGCTCGACCCGGGCGTCCCGCGAGGGCGGATGCGTGGCCACCATCCCGGACACGGCGAGCATCAGGGAGGACGCGGCACTGGCCAGGTGGGCTCGCACCTCGGGGCTGGTCTGCCGGATCGCGGTCACCGTGCGACAGACCGGGCACCAGGTGCACGCGGAGTCGCCGGTGGCCAGGTGCTCGTGCAGCTCATCGCCGAACGTCGAGAACCCGTCGCCGTGCTCGCGCGCCCACCCGGCGACCGCACCGAACAGCTTGGCGGCCTGCTCGGCGACGCTGCGCACCGGTTCTCCGGGCTCCGGGGGCTCGGACCCGCCGGTCCCGTCGGTCTGGCTCACGCATCCTCCTGGTCAGAGCGCTCGGCGGCGAACCTCACCCGGAGTTCGCCCTCCTCCACCCGGGCGCCGGCGACCCGGTGTCGGGCCAGCCCGGCGGGCAGGGTCAGGAGACGACGATACGACGCCACCGTCACCACGAGGTCGTCGCCGTCCCTGGCGAGATCCACGTCGGCCCGGCCAACGAACGGAAGGCGCAGGTGCAGCACCGCACCACCGCTGGTCCGGGTGATCCGCAGGGGTTCCCGCGTCGGGGGTACGGCGAGCGGGTCGGCGTCGCCGTACAGGTGCGCACCGAACGCCGCCAGGGCGTCGAGGCCCACCGGCTCGGACGGGCGGTACTCCGAGCGCCACACCCGCAGTCCCGCGAACGACTCCTCCACCTGGGTCAGCACCTCGGTCTGGGCCGCGACCCACCCCGCGCGCCACGGGTCAGCCTCCTCGTCGGGGAAGACCCGGTTGGCCACGACTCCGTCGACCCGGTAGCCGAAGAGGGACAGCGTCGTGTAGCTGCGGCGCGCCTCGGCGAGCACCACCTGCTCAGGGGTCAGCACCAGCCGCACGCTCGCGTCCGGCCCGGTCAGCAGCGCCCGCACCTGGTCGAGCTCGGCGTGCAGCCGCTCGATCGCGCCGAAGACGTCGTCGTCCGGCATCGGCACGCCCGCCGCGCGGGACAGCACCGGCCGGAGCGCCCGCACCACGCGGCGTTCCACCGGGAAGACCCGGGTCATGTACCAACCCAGGGCTTCGGGCAGCGCCAGCAGGCGCAGGGTCTCCGCCGTGGGAGCACAATCGACCACGACCAGGTCCCATTCCTCGGAGAGGGCGTGCACCCGGAGCTCGAGCAGCGCCAGCACCTCCTCCGCGCCGGGGATCACGGTCAGCTCCTCGGCGGCCACCGGGTCGACGCCGGCGACCTCGAGCACGCTCAACAGGTATCCCTGGATCTCCGCCCACGACTGCTCGAAACGCAGCTGGGCGTCGACCTGCTGCACGAACAGCTGCGGCGCTACCTGTTCGGGCTCGGCGCCGACGGCGACCCCGAACGCGTCCGCAAGCGAGTGGGCGGCGTCGGTGGACAGCACCAGCGTACGCAGTCCGGACCGAGCTGCGAGCGTCGCCGTGGCCGCCGCCACCGTCGACTTGCCCACCCCGCCCTTGCCGGTGAACAGGAGGATCCGCACGGGCCGGTCTCGCCCCGCCTCAGGCGAGGGACTCGACGCGCTTCTTCAGACCCTTCAGCGCGGTGTCGATCAGGATCTTCTCGCCCTTGCGCTTGAGCATCCCGATCAGCGGGATCGAGACGTCGAGGGCCAGCCGGTAGGTGACGTCGGTCGTGCCGTCGCCGCGGTCGTTGAGCACGTAGGCGCCGTCGAGCGCCCTCAGCATCTTCCCTTCGTCGAGGGTCCACGTGACCTGGTCGGTGCCGCTCCAGGTGTAGGCCAGGGTGTACTCGTCCTTGATCGGGGAGACGTCCAGCTTGAAGAACACCTTCTCGGCCCGCCCGTCGGGGAGCCCGGAGACCACCTGCGCGGTCGTCACGCCCTTGGCCCAGGCGGGGTACGACTCGAAGTCGGCGATCACGTCCATGACCTCGCCGGGCGAGGCCTCGATGTTGATCGACGAGGTGGTCTGCTCGGCCATCGTGACCCTTTCGCGTGGGGACTCGTGCGGGGGCGGACCGGATGGCCGTCCCAGGCTCGGCGAGCCTATCGGATCGAGCGGGTGCCACCCGGCGGTAACCTCCCCGGGAGAACCGAGACCGGCACACGTTCAGGAGGCAATGTGCGTGAGTACTCCTCGCCGCTGAACGTCGACGTCGCCACGACCGGCAACCTGACCGACGACGTGGTCGCGAACGCCGTCGAGGCACCCACCGCGGTGGCGTTCTCCCGGCGTCGCGGTGCCGACTGGGAAGACGTGACGGCTGAGGCGTTCCTGGACGAGGTGCGTGCCGTGGCCAAGGGGCTCGTGGCGGCCGGGGTCGAGGTGGGTGACCGGGTCGCACTGATCTCGAAGACGCGCTACGAGTGGACACTGGTCGACTACGCGATCTGGTTCGCCGGCGCGGTGACGGTTCCGGTCTACGAGACGTCCGCCGCCGAGCAGATCGCGTGGATCCTGGGCGACTCCGGTGCCCGCGCCGTGATCGCGGAGGGACCGGCCCACACCGCCCGGGTCGCCGAACGACGCTCGAGCCTGCCCGAGCTCAACCACGTGTGGTCGCTCGACGACAACGCCATCGACATCCTGACCCGACTCGGCGAGGACATCGGCGACGACGCGCTCGAGGCACGTCGTACGACGGCGACACCGCTGGACCTGGCCACCGTCATCTACACCTCGGGCACCACCGGGCGGCCGAAGGGCTGCCTGCTCACCCACGGCAACTTCATGTTCGAGGTGGGCGTGGCCGTCCCCGAGCTCCATCGGCTCTTCGATCCCGAGGACGCCTCCACCCTGCTCTTCCTTCCGCTCGCGCACGTGTTCGCGCGGATCATCCAGGTCGGCGCCGTCCGGGCCCGGGTCCGGCTCGGACACAGCGCCGACATCACGAACCTCCTGCCCGACCTCGCGCAGTTCCAGCCGACCTTCGTGCTCGCGGTCCCCCGCGTCTTCGAGAAGGTCTTCAACACCGCGTCCCAACGTGCCGCGGCGGAGGGGCGCGGCGGGATCTTCGACCGCGCCGCGGAGACCGCGATCGCCTACTCCGGCTCCCTCGACCGCGGCAAGGTCCCGGTCCAGGTGCGGGCGCGACACGCGCTGTTCTCCCGCCTGGTCTACGGGCGCCTTCGGGCAGCACTCGGTGGGAGGTGCGAGTACGCCGTCTCCGGAGGAGCGCCGCTCGGCGACCGCCTCGGTCACTTCTACCGCGGCATCGGGCTGACCGTCCTGGAGGGCTACGGCCTGACCGAGACCACCGCCGCCCTCACCGTGAACCGACCCGACGCCCTCAAGGTCGGCACCGTCGGCCAACCCCTGCCCGGCACCGAGGTGCGCGTGGCCGACGACGGGGAGCTGCTCTTCAGGGGCGGCCAGGTGTTCGCCGGCTACTGGGAGAACGAACCAGCGACCGCCGAGGTCCTCGAGCGCGACGGCTGGTTCCACACCGGTGACGTCGGCGAGATCGACGAGGAAGGGTTCGTCCGGATCACGGGACGCAAGAAGGAGATCCTGGTGACCGCCGGCGGCAAGAACGTCGCGCCGTCGGCCCTGGAGGACCGGGTCCGGGCGCATGCCTTGGTGAGCCAGTGCCTCGTCGTCGGCGACGGACAGCCGTTCATCGCCGCCCTCGTCACGATCGACCCCGAGTCCTTTCCCGCCTGGGCGTCTGCCCATGCCAAGTCGGGCGACGTGGCCGATCTCGTCGACGATCCCGACTTGCGGGCCGAGGTCCAGCAGGCGGTCGACGAGGCGAACTCCGCGGTCTCGCGGGCCGAGTCGATCCGCAAGTTCGTGATCCTGCCCGGCGACTGGACCGAGGAGGACGGCCAGCTGACTCCGAGCCTCAAGCTCAAGCGCAACGTCGTGGTCCGCGAGTCCAAGGACGACATCGCCGCCCTGTTCAGCTGACCCGGGCGGCCACCCGCCGCGACCCGCCGCGACCCGCCGCGACCCGCCGGACCCCGCCAGATCACGCCGGCCCACTCCGTCGAACGGGTGGTCGGCCATTTCTTTGCCATTCCGCCCCGCCACGCCACTGAACACCCATAACATCTGTCTCGCGTGTTACGGACCGTTCGGCGCTCTCCGCCGCTCGTTCCAGGGCCCGCTACAAGCTGTCACACCGTCATCCCCGGAGGGCAGGTGTCCGAGCGAAAGGTAACGCCCGAATGGACCGCCGCAGACTGCTGCTGATCCTCGCAGTGCTCGTCGCCGTCATCGGAACGGCACTCGTCTTCGTCTATGTCCGCGGCGCTGACAACCGCGCCCAGGACAAGTTCACCAACGTCGAGGCCCTCCAGGCGACGCAGGACGTCGCCGCGGGCGAGACCTACGACGCGGCCCTGGCGGCCGGCAAGATCTCGTTGCAGCCGATTCCCAAGAACATCCTCGACGCGAACACCGGCTTCGAGACGACGGTGACCGGGCTGAAGGGCAAGATCGTCGCCGTCCCGATCTTCGCAGGACAGGTCGTCGTCGCCAACCAGTTCGGCGACACGGTCCAGGCCACGTCGAGCTCGCTGGCCATCCCGAAGGGCATGATCGCCATCTCGGTCAACCTCACCGATCCCGATCGTGTGGCCGGCAACATCCAGAACGGCCAGAACGTCGCCATCTTCGTCACCGGCACGCTGGAGAAGTCGGCGAACCCGACGGGCCCGACGACCAACGTAGCCATCCAGGCCACCCGCTTGCTGCTGCCGAACGTGACCGTCCTGAACGTCGGCTCACCGCAGCCGCCCACGACGACGACGAGCACGGACTCGAACGGGACACAGACGACCGAGCAACTTCCACGTACCCTGCTGACCATCGCAGTGACGCAGAAGGAGGCGCAGAAGGTGATCGTGGCGTCCAAGGCCCTCGATCTCACCTTCGGTCTGCTCACGCCCAACAGCAAGGTCAAGCTCGGTCCGGCCACCTCGATCCTCATCAAATCCCTGTTCCACAAGTGAGCTGACATGCCCGTCATCGTCGACCCTGACAGCACCACAGCCCGCAGGCTGCTGGGCGCGCTGCCGCCCGGTTGCCAGTCGGTGGACACCACCGAGCGGCTGCTGCCGTGGCTCGCGCAGCACCCCGAGGAGTACGTCGTGGTGCTGGGGCCGAACATCGCGTTCGGCGACGGCGTGACGGTCTGCGAGAGCCTGCGCACCTCGCGACCGGCCACCAGCGTCGTGTTCGTGCGCCCGGCGCTCGACACGGCCGTCCTGGCCCGTGCGATGCAGGCCGGGGCCCGTGAGGTCGTGGCCATGGACGACCTGCACCTGGTCGCGGGCGCGGTCAACCGTGCCCACCAGTTCTCCCAGGCGCTCCGCGGCCCCGAAGCGTCCCGCCACAACGGCACGGTGATCTCGATCTTCTCCCCCAAGGGTGGGGTCGGGAAGACGACCGTGGCGGTCAACCTCGCCCTGGCCCTGACGGACAAGGGTGCCCGCCAGGTCTGCCTGGTGGACTTCGACCTCGCGTTCGGCGACGTCGCGATCACCCTGCAGCTGTTCCCGTCACACACCATCGAGCACGCCATCGGCTCGGAGAACGACCTCGACGCGCCGATGCTCAACTCGCTGCTCACCCGCTACCAGGACAACCTCAAGGTGCTCGCTGCGCCGAGCCACCCCGACGTCCGGGAGCGGATTGCGCCACTGCTGATCTCGAAGGTGCTCCGGACCCTGCGGACGATGTACGACTACGTCGTGGTCGACACCGCGCCGGCGTTCGACGAGCAGACCCTGACCGCCCTCGACGAGACCGACGAGTGCATCATCGTGGCGACGCTCGACGTGCCGACCCTGAAGAACGTCAAGGTCGCCCTCGACACCCTCGAGATGCTCAACATCGGGCGCGGGCACCGCCACCTGCTCCTGAACCGGGCCGACGACGCCGTCGGGATCGGAGCCGAGAAGGTCGAGATGATCCTGGGGATGCACGTCGCCTCGCAGATCACGACGTCGATCGACATCGCGGCCGCCACCAACGCCGGTACCCCGATCATCGCGGCGAGCCCCAACCACCCCTCCAGCGCGGCCTTCCGCAACCTCTCGGCGTTGCTGAGCGGGGACTCGCCGGACGCCCCGGGAACGGACGCCGGCCGACACGCCGACACCGACAACGATCGATTCTCCAAACTCTTCCGAATCAAGAGGTGACATCGTGAGCAGTCTCGCCGAACGACTGGCCGCGGCCCGCAGGCAGACCGAGGGCGGCGCGAGTGAGCCCCCGCCGACCCCTGCCGACGGTGCCGAGGGCAAGGAGCAGCCCACGCCGCCGCCGCCGCCCCGCTCGGGCGGTGGCGACACCGAGGGTGGTGTGCGCAACCGCAACGCGCCGCCGACGCCGACACCCTCCCGGGTGAGCGGCCGTCGTGGCAACACCGAGAACGAGCGCATCGAGGAGCTCAAGCACGACGTGCACAGCGAGCTGCTCAAGGAGCTCGGCCCGCAGCTCTACGACGCCAACATGGACCAGGCCGAGCTCGACAAGCGGGTCCGGGCCGTGCTGGCGACCCTGATGAGCTCTCAGGAGCGGCCGATCAGCAACGCCGACCGCAACCGTCTCACCCAGGAGATCAGCGACGACATCCTCGGCTACGGCCCGATCGAGCCGTTCCTGCGTGACGTCGAGGTCTCCGAGGTCATGGTCAACGGTCCCGACTCGATCTACCTCGAGCGCGAGGGCAAGCTGATGAAGGCCAACGCGCACTTCACCGACGAGGCCCACGTCCGCCGTACGATCGACAAGATCGTCAGCCGCATCGGCCGACGCGTCGACGAGTCCAGCCCGATGGTCGACGCCCGGCTCCCCGACGGCAGCCGTGTCAACGCGATCATCCCGCCCCTGGCCGTCGACGGCTCCTCGCTCACGATCCGGAAGTTCGCGGCCGACCCGCTGACGTCCGACGACCTGATCGCCTTCGGCACCCTCAGTGAGCGGTCGGTGGCCTTCCTGGAGTCGTGTGTCCGTGGGCGGCTCAACATCATCGTGTCCGGGAGCACCGGTGCGGGCAAGACCACGACGCTCAACGTCCTCTCGTCATTCATCCCCGAGGACGAGCGGATCGTGACCATCGAGGACGCCGCGGAGCTCCAGCTCAAGCAGGACCACGTGGTCCGCCTCGAGTCGCGCCCGGCGAACATCGAGGGCCGGGGTGCGGTCGACATCCGCGACCTGGTCAAGAACAGCCTGCGCATGCGCCCCGACCGCATCGTCGTCGGTGAGGTCCGCGACGCCTCCGCCCTCGACATGCTCCAGGCCATGAACACCGGCCACGACGGGTCGATCTGTACCGTCCACTCCAACGGTCCCCGTGACACGCTCGCGCGTCTGGAGACCCTGGTCCTGATGGCCGGCATGGACCTCCCCGTGAAGGCGATCCGCGAGCAGGTGGCCTCCGCGGTCGACCTGATCGTCCACCAGACCCGCTTCAAGGACGGCTCCCGGCGGATCACCAGCCTCACCGAGGTGGAGCGGATGGAGGGCGACATCATCACCCTCCAGGACATCTTCGTCTACGACCACTCCAGCGGGTTCGATGAGGACGGCAAGGCTCAGGGCTACCTTCGCTCCACCGGCCTTCGTCCGAAGTTCCTGGAGAAGATGGAGCACTCGAACGTGTTCGTCGACCCGATGCTCTTCGCGATGGACGGCGCGCGGTGAACGCTCTGGTCCAGACGATCCTGCCGCTCTCCGCGACGTCCACGTCCTGGGAGGTCTACGTCGGTGTCGGCGCCGTCGGGCTCGGGCTCCTGGGCCTGCTCATCCTGCTCGTGCCCTATGAGCGCATCCTGTCCACCGAGGAGCGCGTGCGGCAGTACGCCGCGCGCGCCGGGAGCGGCGCACCGGCATCGGCACCCGTCGTGGCCACGCAGACCCGGCCGGAGGACACCGCGCTCGAGTCGGCCAAGACCGCCGCCGCCACCGTGCTCCGCCGCAACGTGTCTCTCGAGCAGAAGATCGCGCAACGGCTTGACGGCGCCGGCAGCCAGATCCGTCCGGCCGAGTGGCTCCTGCTCCACGCCGCCATCTTCATCGGTCTGTCCGTACTGGGACTGCTCATCGGCGGCGGCGACCTGATCATCGGCACGGTGTTCATGCTGGTCGGCGCCCTCCTCCCCTGGATGTACCTCGGTCGCCGGCGCAAGCGGAGGAAGAAGAAGTTCGAGTCCGCCCTGCCCGACACGTTGCAGCTGATGTCCGGTTCCCTGGCCGCCGGACTGTCACTGGCCCAGTCCGTGGACACCATCGTCCGCGAGGCGAGCGAGCCGATCAGCTCCGAGTTCAAGCGGGTGCTGGTGGAGACCCGCCTCGGCCTGTCGCTCGAGGACGCCCTGCAGGGCGTCGCCGACCGCTTCCAGAGCAAGGACTTCGACTGGGTGGTCATGGCCATCAACATCCAACGCCAGGTCGGCGGCAACCTGGCCGAGCTGCTGAACACCGTGGCCGGGACGATGCGCGAGCGCGAGTACATCCGCCGCCAGGTCTCCGCCCTGGCCGCGGAGGGCAAGCTGTCGGCGTACGTGCTGGGCGGGCTCCCGCCCGGGTTCATGCTGTATCTGTTGCTGGCCAACCGCCCCTACGTGATGGTGCTCTTCACGCGCCCGCTGGGTCTCCTGATGCTGGCCGGCGGCGCGGTGATCCTGACGCTGGGCATGTTCTGGATGAGCCGCATCATCAAGGTCGAGGTGTGACGTGACGATTCTTCTGGTTCTCGGCGCCGCGCTGGTGCTGCTCGCCATCATGCTGGTCTCGGCTGCGGTCGGGACCACCGCCTCCGGTCGCGCCGTCACGGGCGTCGACCGATCGGTGGCACTACTGCAGGCGGTCTCCAACGCACCCAAGGAGCTCAGCAAGGACTTCGACGAGTCCTTCGCCGACCGGGTCATGGCACCGCTCCAGGGCAAGGCCCTGGTGGTGGCACGGCGTCTCTCGGGCAGCGATGCCGCCGAGCGGATCCGCCGCCGGCTCGAGGTGGCCGGCAACCCGCCGGGGTGGACCGTCGAGCGCGTGCAGGCCGGCAAGGTCCTCGGCGCGATCGCGATGTTCCTCGTCTCCGTGGCCCTGACCGCGGCGGTGGGCACGCATTTTCCGCTTCGTGGCGTCCTCATCGTGGTCGGGACCCTGATCGGATGGTTCGGACCCAACCTCTATCTCTACCAGCGCGTCTACGAGCGCTCCCTGTTGATCGGGCGTTCGCTGGCCGACGCCATCGACCTGATGACGATCAGCGTGGAGTCCGGTCTCGCCTTCGACGCCGCGATCCAGCAGGTCGCGCGCAACACCACCGGCCCCCTCGCCGAGGAGTTCTCCCGGGTACTCCGCGAGATGCAGATCGGCCAGGGCCGTGCACAGGCGCTGCGCGGGCTTGCCGAACGCACCAACGTCGACGACCTGCGCAGCTTCGTGACGGCCATGGTCCAGGCGGACAGCTTCGGTATCCCGATCGCCAACGTGCTGCGGGTGCAGTCCTCCGAGATGCGGATCAAGCGGCGCCAGCGGGCCGAGGAGAAGGCCCAGAAGGTGCCGGTCAAGATGACCGTGCCACTGATCTTCTGCATCCTGCCGTGTCTGTTCATCGCGGTCATGGGTCCCGCGGTCATCCACATCATGGACTCGTTCGCCAACAAATGATCCCGACCGATGATCTGGGGTAGCCCTCGCCGGCAGTACACCTGGCTGGCCGTGGGAGCGCGGGCCTTCGCGCTCCTCACGCTGGCCATGCCGATCGCGGTGCAACACGACCAGCTGATGCTGCTCGCGCTGTTGGCGCTGGGCAGCATCTGGGCGGCGGTCTCGGCGGGCGAGCTGCTCGAGATCCCGGCCACGCTCCTGCTCGTGCTCGACTCGGCACTCGCCGGCTCGGTGGTCGGGTTGTCGTCGCACTCCCACCTTGCGGTCGTCGGCGCCCTGGCCGTGCCGCCGTTCACCTCCGGTCTGCGACGAGGGACGCGGGGGGTCGCGCTCTCGCTGTCGGCCGAGCTGGCGTCGTACGTCGCGATCAGCCTGTCCGACGGGAAGCTGACGCAGGTGCAGGGCAGCGCCGCGTTCACGTGGTCGGTGACCGGGCTGGGGCTTGGTCTCATTGCGAGCTTCGTCCGCACCAACTTTCTCGACGGCAACGACCCGCAGCGGGCCTACCGAGATGCGCAGGCCCTGATCCGGGAGCTGATCGGCCTGTCCGGACGGCTCAGCTCGGGTCTGGACCCGGTCGCTCTCGGCGGCCAGATCGAGAGCGCGGTGCGCGACGAGCTACCGGTCGCCGCCCTCACCGTCCACATCCGGCGCGGCGAGGTGCTCACCCCCCTCGTGGGCGACACCGGGCTGGTGACACCCGACCTCGCGCTCAGCGAGACGCTCGCCCAGGACTGCCTGCTCACCGGCAACGTGCGCGTCGCCGGCCACTGCTTCGCGTTCCCCCTCAACAGCGGGAACGGTCCCGCGGCGGTGGTGTCCGGCGTCCTCGCGCCCGGGCTCGACCCCCAGGTGATGGACCTGCCCCGTCGACTCTCGGCACTGGACCGGAAGCTGAGTCCGGCCACGGTGCGGCTCGACACGGCCGTGCTGTTCCTCGCCTTCCGCGACTCCGCCACCGTCGAGGAGCGACGCCGGCTGGCGCGCGAGCTGCACGACGGCGTCGCCCAGGAGATCGCCTCGTTGGGATACTTCGTGGACACCCTGGTGCAGCTGGAGCCGGAGGACTCGGTCCGTGCCCGCCAGCTCGTCCTGCTCCGCGAACGCCTCACCATGGTCGTCGGCGAGGTACGCCGCTCCGTGCAGACACTTCGAACGAGCATCGGGGAGAACGACTCGCTCGGGACCGCGATCGGGGCCCTGGCCCGCCACCTCAGCGCGAGCAGCGGCATCCCGATCCACGTCACCCTCGACGAGCAGACCACGCGGCTGCGCTCGGAGGTGGAGAGCGAGCTGCTCCGCATCACACAGGAGGCCATGACCAACGCCGTGCGGCACTCCGGCGCGGCCACGATCGACGTCCTGTGCCGGGTGGCGCCACCGACCGCGGAGATCGTGATCAGCGACGACGGCAACGGACTCGGTACCGGCCGCGACGACTCCCACGGCATGGAGATCATGGGCGAACGCGCCACCCTGATCGGGGCCCGGCTCGAGGTGCACGACCGGGCACCGCGTGGCACCACCGTCGCCGTACGACTCAGCTCCAACGGCGTGTCGATGCCGGAACCGTCCATCCAACCCGACACCCTGCTCGCATGAGCAAGGCAGAGGAGCGGGACGTCCTGCGGGTGCTGATCGTCGACGACCACGACCTGATCCGCGAGGGACTGGTCGGCGCCTTCGCACGCGAGGAGGGCACTGAGGTGATCGGCTCGGTGGGCACGGTCGCCGATGCCATGAAGATGTACGTCGACCAGCACCCCGACGTCGTGGTCACCGACCTGCAGCTCCAGGACGGCACCGGACTGGACATCATCCGCCAGATCCGGCAGACCGACGAGAAGGCCGGCCTGGTCGTCGTGACCATGCACTCCGGCGACGACCAGATCTTCGCCGCGATGGAGGCCGGGGCGTCGGCTTTCGTGGGCAAGGACGCGCCCTCGACCGAGGTGGTGCGGGCCGCGCGTCACGCGGCCGTCTCCCCCCGATCCTTCCTCTGCACCGGACTCGCCGGCGCCATGGTGCGGCGGATGAGCGCCGAGTCGACCCGCCTGTCCAGCCGCGAGCACGACGTACTGCTCCTGCTGGCCGACGGAGCCAACGCCGCCGCGATCGGCCAACAGCTCTACATGAGCGAGTCGACCGTGAAATCGCACATCGCCCGCATCTACCAGAAGCTGGGCGCGAACAACCGGGCGCAGGCACTGGTCACGGCCATGCGGATAGGGCTGCTTTCCAGCGTGCAGCGCCGGGAGTCCTAAGCACACCTGCGGGCCATATGTCGCGGGTTTGCCGGATTTCACCCGTCTTCGACGCTCCAAATGGTCCCAACGGACTAGCGGTGTCAGGTCGAAAGCGGGATCCCCCGGCGAGGGGAAAGAGGGATCCTTGTGTTCGGAGGCCTCCGGCCTTCTCGGCTCTCAAACGCCAGACACATTCACACTGTAGGAGAAACGAAAATGCTGGACTACCTCCGCATCATGCTGAACGCCCGTATCGCCAAGATGGACGAGCGCGGCGCGTCCGCCGTCGAGTACGGCCTGCTGATCGCCGGCATCGCCGCTCTCATCGTCGTCGTCGTGTTCGCCTTCGGTGGCGTGCTCAAGAACATCTTCAGCTCCACCTGCAACAGCGTCGGACAGAGCTCCGGCCAGAAGTGCTGAAGCACTGACGCAGAAGTGGCCGCGGACCTTCGGGTCCGCGGCCACTCGCACGTATAGCGCTGCCGGCATGGTCGCGTCTCGGTTTCGCCCGCAAACAGCCCAGACCGCCTAGAACGGGCTACCCGAAAGGGTGACTCCACTCCGTGCAAACGCCGGATCCGTGGGGACCAGGACTGAATCGACAATGAGTCTGTTGGACCTTGCATCCCCGTGCATTTGTGACCAAGGAGTGACCCGAATGTTCGATTTCCTGCGCATCATGCTCAACGCCCGTGTGGCCAAGATGGACGAGCGCGGCGCCTCAGCCGTCGAGTACGGCCTGCTCATCGCCGGCATCGCCGCTCTCATCGTCGTCGTTGTGTTCGCCTTCGGCGGCGTCCTCAAGAACATCTTCAGCGCGACCTGCAACAGCGTCGGACAGAGCTCCGGCCAGAGCTGCTGAAGCACTGACGCACCAGTGGCCGCGGACCTCCGGGTCCGCGGCCACTGGCATGCACGGCACCGCCGCAGTCCAGGTGGCGCAAAGGGCGCGTCTTCTAGTCCCACGGGACCACTCTGATAGGTGCGAACGTCCGATCCGCGCGGAGACCGTTTCATCAGACAATCAACGCACCAGAACCCTGCCGCCAGGCACTTTCGACCAAGGAGTCACCTGACATGCTCGACTACCTGCGCATCATGCTCGACGCCCGTGTGGCCAAGATGTACGAACGTGGCGCGTCGGCCGTCGAGTACGGACTACTCATCGCCGGCATCGCCGCCCTGATCATCGTCGTCGTGTTCGCCTTCGGCGGCGTCCTCAAGAACATCTTCAGCGGTACCTGCAACAGTATCGGCGGCAGCGCCGGCGCCGGCAGCTGCTGAGCCCTGTCTCACCCAACGGGGGTTGGCCGCGGATCCTTCGGGGTCCGCGGCCAATCGACATTTGGAGGCCAGCCAGCCGCTAGCGAGTCCCGCCCCCGAGCCGCTGCCCCACCTGTCGCGCGATCGCGATCCGCTCCAGGGTCGTGGGGTGCGAGCCGAACCAGAACTGCGACCACGTGGGCGGGTCATCGCTGAGCGAGTGAAGGGCCAGTTGCTTCTGCATGGTGACGAACGCACTGGTGTCCCGCGTCGCCTCGAGACCGCCCACGTCGGCACGGGTCTCGATCAGCCGGCTCAATCCGTTGTCGACAGGGCTGGACAGCAAGGTGCCCACGGCCAGCAGAGCCAGCAGCAGCGGCACCACCGAGGGGTCGCCCGTCCGGGCGCCCAGGGCGCCCGGACGGCGGCGTACAACGCCAACGGCCAGCCCCAGCAGCCCGACCCCGCCGAGCGTCCCCAACGCGGCCAGCACCGACCCGGTGAGGACGTCGTCGTGTCGGGCGTGTGTCAGCTCGTGGGCGACGATCGCGAGGATCTGGCGGCGCGGGAGGTCGTGGACCACGTTGTCGTAGAGCACGACGCGCCGGGTGCTGCCGTATCCCGAGACGTACGCATTGAGCGTGGTGGTGCGTCGGGAGGCGTCGGCGACGAGCACGTCATCGAGCCGCACGTGCTCGACCGAGGCCAGCCGCAGGATCTGGGTCCGCAGCTGCCCGTCCGGCAGCGGAGTGAACTGGTTGAACGCGGGCTCGACCAGGACCGGGTAGACGAAGGAGCCCAGCATCACCAGCGCGCCGAGCACGCAGCCGGCCACGGCCGGCCAGGCCCTGGGCCAGCGGCGTGCGAACCCGACCAGGACGACCAGCACGAGTCCGGAGATGATCGCCGACAACAGCAGCGACTTCAGCAGGTCGACGACCCAGGGACCCCAGCGTTCGCTGGTCAGGCCGTAGTCCAGCGCCCGGTGGTGGCCGACGATCGCGAACGGCAAGGTGGCCAGCCGACCGACCATCGCCAGGGCCGCCACCGCGAGCAGCACCCGGACCCACCACCAGCCGCGCAGCCGGCCGACGAGGCGCGGGCCCAGGGAGGTGAAGCCCAGCACCAGGGTGACGGCCAGCGAGACCGCGAGCGAGGCCCAGCCGAGCCACCGCGCGGGGTCGGTGTAGGCGTTGGCCCGGGCGATCTGGGCATGGGTGAACACCGAGTCGGGCCGTGCTGGGGCGGGCATGCCGCCGGGCACCGGGTGCCACGGGATGCGCCAGGCAGCCACCGCCACGAACGCGAGCGCGCCCACCAGGAGCGTGACCAGGCTCCAGCGTCGCTCGCTCACGCCGGCAAGTGTGACAGGAGGGTCCTCCACCGCACGGTCAGACCCCGCAGGCCGAACCCGAAGTGAGCTCGCAGCTCGGAGTCCACCGGTTGCCCGGCATCCACCGCTCGGTAGAACGCCACCAAGGCGGCGGCGCCGCCCCTGTCGGCAAGGAGCCGGCAGGCCAGCCAGGCACTCTCGTATCGGGCCTCCAGATGGTCCGCCGACACGGCGAACTCACGCTGCCCGGGCAGATGAGGCGGCGCGCCGCTGCGGCGCACGAGAGTCGTGATGCGGGCCGCCGTGGTCGACAGCGGAAGCCGCTGTGCGCGCAGGGCGACGTAGTCCGCGAACCCCTCGACGAGCCAGATCGGGGACGGGCTGGTCGCGGCACCGGTCGCCACATGGGTCGCCTCGTGCGTGATCACGACCTGTGCACCATGCGGCTTCAGCGGCGCGAAGACCAGAGGGTTGACGAAGACGTGGACCGGCGTCGAGCGGGAGTGCGATCCGTCCACGGTGGTGGTGACCGCCGCGATGCCGGCGTACTGCCCCTGGTGGGCGTGCAGCGCGCGTTGCAGACCTTCCTGGGTGGCGGGGACCTCGACCACCAGACCCCCCGACCAGTGCGGCAGCACCGCACGGACCTGAGGCACGGCGTTACGCGCCAGGGTCGCCATCCGAGCGGCCTCGTGCGCAGTGCCGTCCACGAGCACGAGACTGGTCGCGGTCCGGCGCACCCGCACCGGTCCGGCCAGCCAGATCGGCGAGCGCCGGTCTCCCCCACCGATGCCGGAGATGGCCAGCCGGCCGTCGTGGTCGGCGAAGCCGACGCGCACCTCCATCCGCTCGGGCCTCGCGTCGAACCCGGCGAACCGCCAGGACGTCTGGACGTCGGCCGCCCAGTCGCCGCTCGGGGAGACCCCACCCTGCTGGTCGACATACCGGAGCGAGAAGCCCGCAACCCGGAGGGCACGGCCGTTGCGGACCACGCCGCGCAGGGAGCGACGGGACGCGGCCGAGGCCCCCAGCCGTCCCGCGGCCGCCGGGTCGTCACGGCGTACGGCGTCGGCAAGGTCGTGGAGCAGCGCGGCCGCTCGCACCGGGGATGCGTGCGGGGCCGCGGGTCCGCCCAGCGGCGCGTGGTAGGTCGGGGTCCGCAGCGTCAGCCAGGCCGTCGTACCGACCGCGAGCACCAGGAACGACGAAAGGCCGACCCCCCACCAACGGGGGCGGCCGGCCCAGCGGCGTGCGCCGGGAGTCGGCCCACCCTGCCCGGGATCAGCCAGGGCGCACGGCACCGACGAACGGCATCGAGTAGATCGGCGCCACGCGGATGCCCGCTGAGGGGTTTTCCGCGTTCACAATCATGCCGTTGCCGATGTACATGCCGACGTGGCTGATCGGGGAGTAGTAGAAGACGAGGTCGCCCGGCTGGAGCTGGCTCGGCGAGATATGGGTGCCGTAGCCGTACTGGGCGCTCGACGAGTGGGGCAGGCCGACTCCGGCGGCGCCCCATGCGGCCATGGTCAGACCCGAGCAGTCGTAGGAGCTGGGCCCGGCTGCGCCGTAGACGTACGGCTTGCCGGTCTGGGCCATCGCGAAGTGGACGGCGACCGCGGCACGGCCCGAGGCGGGGATGGCGGCCGACGAGATGCGCACGTCGCTGCCCCGGGAGGCCGCGAGCAGGCGCTCCCGCTCGGCGGTCTTCATCTTGTCCAGCACGGCCTTGGCCGCGGACAGCTTGCGCTGGATCGTGGCCTTGTCCGCTGCGGCCTGCTGCTCCAGGGAAGCCACCTGGGCCAGCTGGGAGCGGGTCGCGTCCTGGCGGATGCTCAGTGCCTTGGCCTGGGTGAGGTACGAGGAGTACTGGCTGGCCTGCATGGAGTTGAAGGCCGACATCGTGGTCAGCCGCGAGACGAAGGCGCTGGGGTCGCTCGAGACGACCGCCTGGCCCACCGCGGACAGCGAGTCACCTTCGTACTGGCGCACGATCGAGTTCGCCACCAGGCGACGTGCCTTCTCGGTGCGATGCTGCTGGCGCGCCTGGTCCTCACGCAGGGCGCGGACCGCGCCGTGCATCTGCTGGAGCTGCACGTGTATCTGGTTGTAGTGCTCCGAGGCCTGTTCGGCGACGTGGTACAGCCGGTCGACCCGGTGCTGCACGTCGGCGATCGTGGGTTTGGCCTGGGCAGATCCGGTAGGGACCATGCCCACCGTGGCCGTGATGGCCGCGGCGGCGATGAGTGTGACGAGGCTTTTCCGGCCGTTGAGCACGAGCGGAAGGTCTCCCTTGTTGTGTCGTACGCCTACCAGGTGAGCTGACGGGTTCGGGCACGACTTGCCCTACACCATCTCCACGAGGGGCACATTCGTGCCCTCCGCCTTGACGGCGATTCACCCCAGATGGGTTGGTTCCCCGGCTCTTCGTCGTGACCCCGAGCTGGCCATCACTAGGACTCGGCGCGACGCTCGCATGGACCCGGACTGGCCCATCGGTACGTGCGTCTGAGCCGTCACACTAACCACAGCCCGCCGCGACCACCAAACTTTCAACCAGGTTGTCGTGACATTTTCGTGACCAGGACGCGGAAGGCGCCCGACCGATGTCACACGAGTCACGTCAGCCTCAGGGGCCACTGGCGCCTCACGCCGACTCGATGACCGGGCCGGGGACCGGGGTCACCAGGCGGAGCGGTGGCACCAGGCCACCGGCCGCGAGCACGTCGAGGGCCCGGGTCTCGTCGTCGGCCAGGGTCAGCTCGGGAGGTGGGCCGAGCAGCACCGTCACCACGCAGTCGTGGCAGGCCAGCCCTCGCACCAGGCAGGTGTCGCAGTCGATTCGCGTCGTCATGCATCCCACGATCACAGGCACCACCGACAGTCCTGCCCGGCCGCGCGTCGTACGGCGTGTCGGCCGGCGATGTCGGCGCCCGGTCCTACCGTCGACGGACGTGAGCACCACCGCCCCTCTTCCGGCCCAAGCTGTCACGGCCGCCCTCCCCGGTGTGGCGACCGCGCGGCGGCGGTGGGAGGCCCAACGCAGCTTCGACGAGCTCGGGCGACCGCTCCGCGACCTGACCTTCTGCGTGGTCGACCTCGAAACGACCGGGGGCTCGGCGCAGGGCGGGTCGATGATCACCGAGATCGGCGCGGTCAAGGTCCGTGGTGGCGAGGTGCTCGGCGAGTTCGCGACCCTGGTCAACCCGCACACCCAGATCCCGCCCTTCATCGCCGTCCTGACCGGCATCACCAACTCGATGGTCAGCGAGGCGCCGCCGATCGAGTCGGTGTTGCCGGCGTTCCTGGAGTTCGCCGCCGGCACCGTGCTGGTGGCTCACAACGCGCCGTTCGACGTGGGCTTCCTGTCCTGGTTCGCCGCGCGGCAGGGTCTGCCGTGGCCGGCGTTCGAGGTCCTGGACACCGCGAAGATCGCGAGGCGGGTGATCACTCGCGACGACGCACCCAACTGCAAGCTCTCCTCGCTGGCCAGGGTGTTCCGGTCCTCGACCGCCCCCAACCACCGGGCCCTGTCAGACGCGCGGGCGACCGTCGATGTCCTGCACGGCCTGATGGAGCGGCTCGGGGGCCTCGGCGTCCACACCCTCGAGGAGCTCCAGACCTTCAGCTCGAAGGTGAGCACCGCGCAGCGCCGCAAGCGGCACCTCGCCGAGGGTCTCCCCCACGCCCCGGGTGTCTACCTCTTCCGCGACGAACGCGCCCGGGTCCTCTACATCGGCACCTCGCGCGACCTGCGCACCCGGGTGCGCTCCTACTTCACAGCGTCGGAGACCCGCTCGCGGATGGGCGAGATGGTCGGTCTGGCCGAGTCGGTCACCGGCCTCGAGTGCGCGACCGCCCTCGAGGCCGAGGTGCGCGAGCTCCGGCTCATCGCCGAGCACAAGCCGAAGTACAACCGCCGCTCCCGGTTCCCCGAGAAGGCCCACTACCTCAAGCTCACCCGCGAGCCGTGGCCGCGACTCTCACTGGTGCGTCGGGTGCTCGACGACGACGCGGACTACCTCGGTCCGTTCTCAGGCAAGCGCACCGCCGAGAAGTGCCTGGCCGCCCTGCACGAGACCTTTCCCCTGCGTCAGTGCTCCCAGCGCCTCGCCCGCGAGCCCACCGGTTCGGCCTGCGTGCTGGCCGAGATGGGCCGGTGCCTGTCCCCGTGCGACGGGAGCGTCGACGTCAGCACGTACGCCGCCGTGGTGCGACAGCTGCGCGACAACCTCCTGCACCGACCCGACGACGTCGTGGAGCTGATCGGCCGACGGATGGCCGTGCTCGCCGAGGACGAGCGCTACGAGGAGGCCGGCGTGCACCGCGACCGTCTGGCCGCATTCGTGCGGGCAGCGGCCCGCACCCAGCGGCTGTCGGCACTCACCGGGATCCCCCAGCTGGTGGCGGCCCGCCGTGAGGACGATCCTTCGACAGGGTCGGGACAACGCACCCGCTGGGCCGTCCACGTCGTGCGCTACGGCCGTCTTGCGGCGGCCGGCGTGATCCCGCCCGGTGCGGATGCCCAGGCCTATGTCGCCCAGCTCGTGGCCGGCAGCGAGACCGTGCGCGGTGGGCCCGGCCCGGTGCCGGCCGCGACCGCCGAGGAGACCGAGCGGATCCTGCGTTGGCTCGAGGCGCCCGGGGTCCGGCTGGTCGAGGTCGACGGGGAGTGGACCTGCCCGGTCGGGGGCGCCACCCGCCATCTCGCCCTGCACGATGCCGTCACCCAGTCGCGGCTCGACCTGGTCCCGTTCGACGACCGACGTGACCTGTCCCCCGTCGCGCGTCCGGCTCGCTAGAGTCGGCCCATGATCACCGCCATCGTGTTCGTGAAGGCCGACGTCGCCTCGATCCCCGAGGTGGCGGAGGCGATCGCCGACCTCGAGGGCGTGAGCGAGGTCTACTCCGTCACCGGGCAGATCGACCTGATCGCGCTGGTCCGGGTCCGCAACCACGACGACGTCGCGACCGTGGTCGCCGACCGTCTCAACAAGGTGCCCGGGGTGACCTCGACGGAGACGCACATCGCCTTCCGCGCCTACTCGCGGCACGACCTGGAGTCGGCGTTCGCGGTCGGCGTGGACTGATCCCGGCCTCATCCCGTTCGGTCACATTTCCACGTTTGCCGGGTGCGCACCGGTGAGGGCCTTTACCGTGGTCCCGTCCCCCAGTCGTCCTAAGGGCTCCACGTGTCTCGCACCAGTCATTTCCCGCGTCCGTTCGGGATGGCCCTCTAGGGGCTGCTCGCACTCATGACGATCGCTCTGTCCCCGGGGCCGCGCACGCGGGCGTCAAGGCGCCGACCGGGCTGTCGCCCACCGGACCCGTGTCGACGAGCACGCCGACGTTCACCTGGAAACGGGTGACCGGCGCCACGCAGTACCAGATCATGGTGGACGACTCCCCGTCTTTCTCGAGCCCACTCGTCTCCACGACCACGGCGAACAACAAGTTCGTGCCGACGGCCAACCTGCCCGACGGCCAGATCTTCTGGCAGGTGAAGGCACCGTCCACGACCAGCATCAGCTCGTGGGCGAGTGCGACAGCCACCATCGCTCCGACCGCGGCCCCGAGTCCGATCGCCCCGGTCGGCGGCGTCACGCTGAGCCAGCCCGACTCGCCACCCCTCTTCACCTGGTCTGCGGTCACCGGGGCTGTCGCCTACGAGATCCAGGTCGACAACAGTGGGACCTGGGTCTCCCCGACGACCTACACCTCGACCGGCACCTCCTACTTCGTGGACACGCCTCAGGCGTCGGGCACGTGGTTCTGGCAGACGTCGAGCTGGTGTCGACGGACGCCGCGTCCGGTCAGAAGGTCGCGCTCGACGGGATCGCTGATCAGGCTCCTGCGGCCGGGTGTGCGAACGCGCTGTCGAATGTCGACACGAACAGTCAGATCTGCGTCGGAGTCCCCTCGACACCGGTGCTCAGGTGGAACCCCGAGCCGCGCGCCGCCGGCTACCTCGTGTACCTCGCCATCGACCAGGAGCTCACCAACCGCGTCGTCAGCCCGTATGCCGTGACGACGAACACGATGTGGCGTCCGCCGACAGACCTGCCCGACAACACCGCGCAGGACTCCTACTACTGGTTCGTTCGACCCTGCAAGAGCATGAACCCTGTCGTCTGCAACCCGGACCCGATCTCGACCAACGCCGCGGCCACCAACGCCTTCCGCAAGCAGTCGCCCGCCGCGCAGCTGATCGCCCCTGCCGACGCCTCCTCCGTGACCTCCGAGCCGGCGTTCAGCTGGACGGACTACTACGACACCAACCAGGGCACGCCGTACCAGGGCGGGAGCGACCCGTCGTACCAGACGGCCCGGACGTACCGCATCCAGATCTCCCAGTCGGCGACGTTCAACAGCCTCGTCGACGATCGTGAGGTCGACCAGCCGTTCTACACCCCCCAGCGAC
>DAINSL010000009.1:42337-53699 GCA_036741335.1 Nocardioides sp.
ATCGAGGCAGCCGGTGGCACGGTGACGCAGGAGGTGCGCGGCGACCGGACCCTGCCGCAGGGGCTCCTCTACTGGCGCGTCCAGGCGGTCGACCCCGCAGGCAACCACCTCACGTGGAGCCCGGTTCGCAGCTTCAGCAACGACCAGGCCCCGGTGAGCCTCGCGGCCGCGGGTGGACAGACACGCCCGTACTCGTCCGACGGCCGCTTCTTCGTCGCCTCTTCCTCGGTGACGCTGAAGGCACCAGCTGGCGGGACGTACCAGCGGAACAACGGCCTGTACTTCACCTGGGCGGCCGCTCCGTTGGCGGCGGCCTACCGCCTCGACGTCCGCGACGCCAACGGCTACCTGTTCTACTCGGTGACCACCGCTGCGACCGCCCTGGCCCGTCCCTCTTCAACGACGGCTCCTACCAGTGGCGGGGCACCGCACTGGATCCGAGCGGTGGTGCGATCGCGGTGAGCAGCTGGCGCAGCTTCAAGGTCGACGGCACGGCACCGACGGTCGTCACGTACTCACCGAGCTCCTTCGGAACGCCGGCCTCGAAGGTGAAGGTGACGTTCAGCCAGAAGGTCAAGGCACTCACGACGACGTCGTTCACGTTGCATGTCGCCGGGCACACCTCACGGTTGCCGGCGACCCTCAAGCTCGCGAGCAACCACCGCGATGCCACGCTGATCCCCAAGCGGCACCTGGCGAAGGGCAAGACCTACACGGTGAAGCTGACGAAGGCGATCCATGACGGCGCCGGCAACCACATGGTGACGTTCACCTGGTCCTTCTCGGTCTGACCGGGGCGGAGAACCTCGGCCGACACGACCGGACCCAGTCTCGCCAAACTGGCCGAGTTTCACCTCACGCCCACTTACGCTGAGTGTGCACTCGTCTCCTGGAGGTTCCTCGTGCCTGTTCGTCGTGGTGGGACGACCATGACTCCCGATGTAGCGGTCGACGACGGCGACCCGAAGGTGTCCTCCGAGTCCGAGCTCGACGCCACCGAGCCGACCGGCACCTCCGTACTGCGCACCGGGCTTGCGGGAGGGATCTACGCCGCTCTCCTGGTCCTGATGGTGAGGATCGCCGCGGCCCCACTCAGCAACACCGACACGTTCTTCCACCTCCGGTTCGGCTCGGAGTTCCTGCACCACTGGTCGCTCCGGCATCCGGGCTCGGTGAGCTCCTTCGCGACCGCCTCGTGGCTGCCGACGCAGTGGCTGCCCGAGGAGGTGATGGCTCGGGTCGACGAGACGTTCGGGCTCGCGGGCGTCTCCTGGCTGTTCGGCGTGCAGCTGGTGGCGTTGCTGAGCGCGCTCTACCTGGTGGCACGGCGCTGGGTCGAGCCGCTCGTGGCCGTGCTCCTGGTGGGCCTGGCGCTGGCGGCCGCCTCGGAGGGCCTGTCCATGCGGCCCCAGATGCTCAGCTTCCTGATGATCGTGGTTACGGCCGGAGCCTGGCTCCGGACGCGCGACGACGGGCGGATGCGCTGGTGGCTGGTCCCGATGACCTGGGTGTGGGCGATGACCCACGGCATGTGGTCGGTCGGGATCGTGATCGGCGCGGTGGCGGTGACGGGCCTCGCACTGGACCGCCCCCTGCCGCGGCCCCGACTGCTGCGGGCCGCCCTGGTGCCGGTGCTCTCGGCGGTCGCGGCCGCGTTCACGCCCGTGGGACCGGCGCTGTACGGCGCAGCGCTGGGGGTCGGCTCGCGCGCCCAGTACTTCTCGGAGTGGAACCCCCCCGACTACACCAACCCGGCCTGCATCGTCCTCGGCCTGCTGCTGGCTCTCACCGTCGTACTGACCGTACGCCGCGGCAGCGGGACCTGGCTCGACCTCGGCCTGCTCCTGCTGGCCGCGGGCTGCGCGGTGTCGTCGTGGCGTACCGTGCCGGTGGCCGCGATGATCCTGGTCCCGCTGGCCGCCGCCCAGGTAGGCCCACGCGAGCCCGAGGCCCGGGGTGGCGTGCCGCGCGTCGAGCGACTCCTGGTCGCGGCCGGTGCTGCCGTGGCGCTGGTCGCACTCGGATTCGCGGTACCCAACACCTCGTCGAACCCGCCCGCGCAGCCGGCCTGGGTCGACCCCGCGCTCAGCGCGCTGCCCTCGGGGACGAAGGTCGTCGACGACTGGGAATGGGGCGGTTACCTGATGTGGCGCTACCCGCAGCTCGACCTGCTCATGCACGGCTACGGCGACACGTTCACCACCGCCGAGCTCCAGCGCAACACCGACATCGAGCTGCTCGCGCCCGGGTGGGACGACGAGCTGCGGGCCACCGGCTGCACCTTGGCGGTCCTGCGCCCGAGCAGTGCGCTGAGCTACGCGCTCGTCCACCAGGAGCACTGGACGGTGGTCCATCAGTCCTCGACCATCGTGGAGCTGCGCGCCCCTGTCGGATGGGCTCCCGCGTCGAGCTGACTGCCGGCCCTCAGGGCAGCAGCTCGCGTACCACCGCGTCGGCGAGCAGTCGCCCCCGCCGGGTGAGCACAAGCCGCTCGGTCGCGAGCTCGACTAGGCCGCGGTCGCCCAGTGTCGCCACCGCGCCGCGTCCCGTCGCGTCCAGCACCGAGACCGGCAGCCCGTCGCGGAGCCGGATCTCCAGCAGGACCCGCTCCACCCGGCGGGTCTCCGGACCGAGGACCTCCCGTGCGGCGGCCGGGCTGACATCCTGGGCCAGCCGTCCGGCGTACGCCGCGGGATGCTTGACGTTCCACCACCGCACGCCGCCCACGTGGCTGTGCGCGCCCGGGCCGACTCCCCACCAGTGGCCGCCGGTCCAGTAGAGCTCGTTGTGTCGGCAGCGGCTCTCGAGGTCGCGGGACCAGTTGGAGACCTCGTACCACGTCATCCCGGCGGCACCGAGCCGCTCGTCGGCGACGGTGTACTTGTCCGCCAGGTCGTCCTCGTCCGGCATCGGCAGCTCGCCCCGGCTCACGCGCCGGGCGAGGGCCGTGCCCGGCTCGACGATGAGGGAGTACGCCGACACGTGGTCGGGGCGGCACGCGAGCGCCGCTTCGAGAGAGACCTCCCACTCCGCCTGGGTCTCCCCCGGCGTTCCGTAGATCAGGTCGAGGCTGACTTGGTCGAAACCCGCCGCGCGGGCCCACGCCACGACCGCCGGTACCCGCAGGGGGTCATGGGTGCGATCGAGCGTGGCCAGCACCGAGTCGACGGCCGACTGCATGCCGAAGCTGACCCTGTTGAAGCCGGCCTCGCGCAGCGCCTGGAGGTCCCACGCGGCGACGCTGTCCGGGTTGGCCTCGGTCGTCACCTCCGCGTCGGCCGCGAGCCCGAACTCCGCGGCAGCGGCCGCAAGCACCGAGGCGAGGTCGCCCGAGCCGAGCAGGGTCGGCGTACCGCCGCCGAAGAACACCGTTGCGACCGGCAGGTCGACGTCGCCGAGCACCCGACGCGCGAGCCGGATCTCGGCGATCGCCGCCTCGGCGTACGTCGCGCGCGAGGCGCCGGGCTGGTCGCCGAGCTCCTCGGCCGTGTAGGTGTTGAAGTCGCAGTAGCCGCACCGCACCGCGCAGAACGGGACGTGCACGTAGATCCCGAACGGGCGGCTGCCCAGCTCGGCCAGGGCCCGGTCGGGGAGGGATCCGTCGGCGGGAGCCGGGTCGCCCGGGGGTAGCGAGGACGGCACCCGGCCATCCAACCACCCCCGGGATCCTGGGTCGGAGGTCAGAAGTAGAAGCCGTCGATCACCGAGGCGTAGTTGGCCTCGACCACATTGCGCTTGACCTTCATCGAGGGGGTGAGCTCGCCGGACTCGACCGAGAGGTCGTGGTCGAGCAGCTTCCACTTCTTGATCGTCTCCCAGCGGTTCAGGCGGCGGTTGAGCTCCTCGACGTACCCCTGCACCATCTTCTCGCACGCGTCGGACGCCACGATCTCGGCGTAGTCGCCGCTCACGCCGTTCTCCTTGGCCCAGTCGGCCAGCGCGTCGGGGTCGAGGGTGATCAGTGCGACCACGAAGTTGCGCTCGTTGCCGAACACCACGAACTGGCTGGCGTACGGGCACAGCGCCTTGAACTTCGACTCGATCGCGGGCGGAGCGATGTACTTGCCGCCCGAGGTCTTGAAGAGCTCCTTGATCCGCCCGGTGATCCGCAGAAAGCCGTCGGCGTCGACGGCGCCCTTGTCGCCGGTGCGCAGCCAGCCGTCGTCGGTCAGCGTCTTCGCCGTCTCGTCGGGCAGGTTGTGGTAGCCGTCCATGACGCCCGGGCCTTTGATCTGGATCTCGTCGCCCTCACCCAGGCGCACCTCGCTGCCGGGAAAGACCTGGCCGACGGTGCCCATCCGGTAGGCGTCGGGGTGGTTCACGAACGAGCCGGCGGAGGATTCGGTCAGGCCGTAGCCCTCGAGGATCAGGATGCCGGCGGCGTGGAACCACTCGGCGATCTCCTGGTTGAGCGCCGCGGCACCGGAGATGAAGAACCGGACCCGGCCGCCGAAGCGCTCGCGGACCTTGGCGAAGACCAGCTTGTCGAACACCGCGTGCTGCGCGTTCAGCAGTACGCCTGGGCTGCGGCCCTCGCGCTTGGCCCGGTCGACCGCCAGGCCGACCTTGAACGCCTGCTTGAAGATCGCCTCCTTGGCGCCGCCCTCCGCGGCCTGCATGGTGACGATCCGGGCGTGCGCCTTCTCGAAGATCCGCGGTGCGGCGCCCATGAACGTCGGCTTCACCACGCCCAGGTTGTCGACGATTCTGTCGACCCTCCCGTCGATGGCGGCGGAGTAGCCGCAGGCGAGCTGCGTGGACAACAGCACCTTGCCGAACGAGTGCGCCATCGGCAGCCAGCGGAACTCAAGGTCGCTCTCGTCGAGGATGCCCTGGGCGCGGATGGCCGAGCCCTCGTAGACCCACGACCGGTGACGCAGCCGCACGCCCTTGGGGCGGCCCGTCGTACCGGAGGTGTAGATCAGGGTGGCCAGCTGGTCGGGACCGATCTTCTGCGCCGTCTCCTGGATGACACCGGGGTGCTCGGCGAGGTAGGTGTCGCCGAGGGCACCGAGATCCGCCAGCCCGATCACCCAGTCACCGTCGGTGGCGCCGTCGAACGTGACGACCTTCTCGAGGTGGGGCAGCTCGGCCCTGTTGTCCCGGAGCTTGGCGATCTGCTCGTCGTCCTCGGCGAAGACGACGCGGCACTCGCTGTCGCTGAGGATGTACGCCGTGTCCTCGGCGTTCGTGGACGGGTACACCGTGGTCGTCGCCCCGGCCGCGCACATCACGGCCAGGTCGGCCAGGATCCACTCGTAACGCGTGCCGGAGGCGATCCCGACGCGCTGCTCGGGCTCGAGACCCAGCGCGAGGAGGCCGGCCGCGAGCCGCGAGACCTGCTCACCGGTCTCCGCCCACGTGACCGAGACCCAGTCGTCCCCCTGGGGGTAGCGGAAGGCCTCCGCACGCGGGCTCTGCGCGACCCGGTCGAGGAACTGGAGCGCGACGTTGGCGACCATGTCGTCCACGAAGCTGCTGTCGATGGTGACGGGCATGACTCTCCTGCGGGCAGATGCGGGGGTCGCGGGAGTCCCGACGACCGGGCCACAATCTAGTTCACGAAGTTACGCTCCGGTAGGTACGCACCCGTCGCCCGCGGCTCACCTCGGGCGCGGCGCGGAGCCATGGCGGCCCAGGACCCGGAGGCGACCGTCGCGATCCAGCACCCCGGAGTCACCCGTGGACAGCCAGCCGTTTCGCCGTACGGCGGCGGTGTCGGCGCGGCGTTGGTGGTAGCCGTCCATCACCCCGGGACCGGCCACCAGGATCTCTCCGTCGTCCGCGATCCGGACATCGGTGCCGGGAAGCGGCCGGCCAACGGTGCCGGCGTGGTGGTCACCGGGCAGATCCACACACACGGCCCCGCCGGCCTCGGTGAGTCCGTAGCCGTCGAGGACGACCACACCGGCGAGCTCGAAGAACTCGGCGAGGTCGCGCTCGAGCGCGGCACCGCCCGAGACCACGAAACGTAGCCGGCCACCGAACGCCTCACGGACCGCGGCTCGGAGGCGCCGGTCCGCGGTCCGTCGGCGGAGCAGGCCCGACGGTTGCTGCGACTCCACCCGTGCCCGGATCCGCGTGAGCATCTGCGGGGTGACGCCCAGGAACGTCGGACGCACCACGCCCAGGCTGCCGAGAAGGTGCTCCGGTCGATCGTCGACCGCCGCCGGGAAGCCACCGGACAGCTGGGCTGCGAGCAGGGTCTGTCCGAACGAGTGCGCCAACGGGAGGCCGAGCAGGAGCAGGTCGTTCTCGCCGAGCACGCCCAGCGCCGTGAGCGCGGCCCCCTGGTAGGTCAGCGCCGAGTGCCGCAGCCGCACCCCGCGGGGGGGCCCGTCCGATCCGGCGGTGTAGAGGATCGCCGCGAGCCCTTCTCGACGTACGGCGTACCGGCGCTGCGCGATGGCGCGCGGCTGCTCGGCCAAGTGGTCGTGGCCGAGGCGCAGCAGCCCCTCTAGCGTGAGCACGCGTCGGTCGGGGTAGTCCCCGTCGATCTGTACGACCTTGGTCACGTCGCGGATCTGGGCACGGATCCGCCACAGCGTGTGGACCTGTTCCTCCTTCTCGGCGATCACCACCCGGGCCCCGGAGTCGCCGATGACATGAGCCAGGTGCTGGTCGGTCGCCCCCGGTCGCACCGTGGTCACCGCAGCGCCCGCGGACCAGGCCGCGAGAGCGACCAGGATCCACTCGTAGCGGGTCGACGAGACGATCGCGACCCGGTCCTCGGTGCGCACACCCAGGGCGACGAGACCAGCGGCGAGGCCGTCGACGAGCTCTGCCGCCTGGGCCCAGGTGGACTCTTGCCACCCGCCCTCGATCGGGTAGTAGTAGGCCACTGCGTCCGGCATGACCTCGACCCGCTCCATGAACATGTGCGCGAGTGACCGCGGTCGTCTGTCGATCACCACGGGGTCGTCGCCCACCCGCACGCTCCTTGGTTCCCGGGATCGCCACTCTAGTCAGCCGGACCGGCCCGGTGGCGGGCGGCTGGTCAGTCCTGGACCGCCTTGGTGATGGTGATGCACCGGGTGATCCACTCGGTGTCTTCCGCGGTGAGCGGCCGTGCGGCGCGCTCGGCGTCCTCGATCGACCAGTGCGCGTTGATGATCATCCGGACGACCACCCAGTCGCGTGCGCGTTCCTCGTCGAGCCCGGCCGCATCGACCAGGGTGTGGAAGCGCCGGCGTACCCCCTGCCGCACGTCGCCGGCGTACTCGTCGAAGCGGTTCCACAGCATCGGGGCGGGCTCGTAGTGCGGATCCCCCGACATCGGCTTCGGGTCGATGACCAGCCACGGCTCTCGGTCGGCGGCCAGCACGTTCTCGTAGTGCAGGTCGCCGTGCACCACGCGCTCGACGCTCGCCGGGTCCGCCACCAGGTCGCGCCCCAGTGCGAGGGTCTGCTCGACCATGCGCCGCGGGATGGGCGCCTCGCTGGGCAGGCCGGCGAGGGCGTCCAGCCACCGCTCGACGTACGACGTGACCGTGCGCAGCTGCGGGAATGCCGGCCGGTGGAGGCGCGGGTAGAGCCCCGCCACCACCTCGCACGCCTCCACCTCCGAGACGCTCGTGAGGTCTCGCCGGTGCAGTCGTTCGAGCAGGAAAGCGCGGCGCTGCGGGTCCGCCCGGAGCAGCCGTACGACGCCGTCCCCGTGCCAGTGCTGGAGGGCCAGCGCCTCGTGCTGCGACTCGTCGTCGCCGTCGAAGCCGACCTTCAGCACGGCAGCCTCTCCATCGGCGGTGCGCACCGGAGCGACCAGCGAGCAGAAGCCGTGCCAGAGCTCGTCGCCCTCGCGGACCAGCTCCCAGTCGTCGAGTATCTCGGTGAACACCACCGGAAGGCGGTCCAGCCAGCTCGCCCAGTCCGGGCCGAGCTCGCGCTGCTCCTCCAGCCCCGACGGCAGCACGATCGTCACGCATGTCATCGTGACACGGGACCGAGCGCGGTCGCCCGCGGGGTTCAGGCCGTCGGCCGCCCGGCGGCGACGTGGCAGGCGGGGCAGCGGCGCGTCTCCTCGAACCGCTCGAACGGGTAGCGGCTGCGGCCGAACTCGTGCAGCGAGTCGAGCGGCAGTCCACACAGGGAGAAGGTGCCCCGGAGCTCCGCGGCGTGGACGAGCCCGGCGGGGACGTGGCGCACCTGCCGCCGCCAGACCGGACCGGAGCGCTGTGCCTCGACGGCGTCGGCGAAGGTGCGGTGGACGTCCGCGCGGGTGGGCAGCACGAGCGTGAGCCGATCGCGGGAGGGCGTGTGCACGGCTGACGGGAGGTAGGCGTCGATTTCGCGGTATGCGGGACGGCGGGTCATGAGGCGATCGTGGCAGCGGTGACACGACGTGGTGCGGCATCGACGCAACTCCGACCGTCCGGATCCACCCGATAGCCCCCACGGACCAGCGCGGCTGGCCGAACGACCGCCCGTGCGGTGTCGGCGCCCGGCCCTAGCCTGAGCAGATGACGGCGTACGACTGGGAGGAGCTGCATGGGCTGAGCCTGGCCAGGCAGTTTCCCGAGGTGCCGGGCCGCGACGCCGAGGCGGTAGCAGATGCCGTCGGCCTGACCGGGCCGATCCAGTCGCAGACCGCCCGCTCGCCGTTCGTGGGACTCGGTGCTCGCCTGCCCGGGCTCACCCATGCGGCGGTCACCGAGGCCTACGAGTCGCTCGGCATCGTGCGGGGCAGCACGATCCGCGGCACCGTGCACACCTCGACCCCCGCCCAGCACGTGCTGCTCGACGCCACCACCCGCGTCGGTCAGCGCAGCGTCTGGACCCGTCAGCTCCGGCTCTCGCACACCGAGGTGGACGACCTGTGGGCCGGCATCGAGGAGTTCGCCCGCGACGGGTGGCGCACCCCCGACGAGCTCCTGGGGCACCTCCACGGCTGGCTCGCGCACCGCGACGAAAGCGACCTGACCGAGACGCTCGACCGCGGGCTGGGCCGTTACCTCAGCTTCGGGCACGGCGGCCTCCTGCGGCGCCCGCTTCGCGGCGACTGGTCGGGTCAGGGCGCCGCCGGCTATCGCACGGCCGCGTCCCTGCTCCCCGACCGGCGTCGTCCGGAGGACCCGCGGGTCGAGGTGGTAAGGCTGCACCTCGCGTCTCACGGCCCCGCGAGCCGCCACGACATCGCCTGGTGGTCGGGGCTCGGGCTGCGACAGATCGATGCGCTGCTGGACGGTCTCGGCGTGATCTGGCGCGACGGTCCCGACGGACGGGCGTACGCCGACCTGCCGGACGCTCCGCCGCCCCGAGACCTCCCGGGCGTGCGCCTGCTCCCCGAGTTCGACGCTCTGCTCTGCGGCTACGACCCGAAGGCGCGCGACCGCTTCGTGTCGGTGGCGGACAACGAGGTGCTCTGGCACCGTGCCAACGGCTTCATGCTCGCGCCCGTGCTGGTGGACGGACGGGTCGGCGGCCACTGGCACCTCGAGGGCTCGGGCCGGCACCGGTCCCTGGCGCTCTCGTCGTTCCCTGGCTCCCGGCGGCTCAGCGCGGTCGAGGTCGACGAGGCGGCCGCGGTCCTCACCACTGCCCTGGACGTGAGGCTCGCCGGCGTCACCTCGGAGCGGCTGTAGCCGTCAGAGGGCCGTCGGTCGTTCGGTTGCCCGGCTCTCGGCGACTGGGTTGCTGTCAACCGCCGGTTGACACCTGCTCAGGAGCAAGAGGTCAACCGAAGAACGTGAACAAGCGCTCGTCACCCAGCACACCGTCACCCCCCGGACCAGTCCAGCGGTGGACCCCTACGCTGAACATCACGTCGTCGGGCACCTCGAAGGCGACCTCCTCGAAGTCGGCGCCGGCGAACCAGCCTCGGATCGAGGGCGTGAGGTCGGGCGGGTTGCGGTGCCGGGTCCAGATCACGGTCGCGTCCGCGGCACAGAGCGCGGGCAGCCGCTCGATCGTGGTACGCACGTCGGCGTCGGGGATGTTGCCGAAGACGCCTGCCAACTGCACCAGGTCGGCCGGCACCGCTCCGGCGTACAACGTCGGGTCCCCCGCATCGCCGGTGCGCACGTCGATCGAACTCAGCCCGGCCGCCTCGACCGAGGAGCGTGCCTGCTCGGCCAGAGTGGGGTCGTACTCCAGGAGCGTCGCCGAGACCCGCCCCGCGTCCGGCCTCTCTGAGAGCACCCCGAGAAGGTCGCGGCCGTCGCCCGCACACACGCTCACCACGAGCAATGGTCGCGGCGCGTGCTCGTCCAGGACCCGGGCGATCCGGTCCCGAACGATCTCCAGCCGGCGCGAGAGGGGCGAATCGGGGTCGGCGTACGACGCGTGCCACTCGACCCAGTCCGTGGCGACCGAGCCCGAGAGCCAGATGTCGTCCGGCAGGTGCTCCTTTCCCGGCACCGGGATGGTGCGCTCGGAGACGTCGGTCAGGACGGCCCGTGCGAAACTGCGCCAGAAGGTGGCCGCCCGCGCGTTCTCGTTCTGGAACGGGATCGCCCAACCGCCCGGATGCGCGGTCACCACCGTGCGCGCGAGCTCACGGGCGACCCCCCGTCCCCGGGTCGACCGGGTCACGAAGAACTCCCCCATCCTGCGGGTCCTGCCGTCGGCCAGCCCGCGCACGAGGGCGAACCCGCACGGCACGTCGCCGAGCAGGGCGAGGTAGACCACGCGGTCGGGTCGGTCCGCGTAGGACGCGAGCCGGTCGACCCGGAACCTGCCGGTCGCATCGGGGGCACTGTGCCGGAACTCGGAGAGGTCGTGCTGGTAGAGCTGCCACAACGACTCGACGACCGGCCACTGCTCGGCTCCGGCCTCCTCGACCCGCAGCGGCCAGGCGGCGTCCACGATCAACGGGATGGTGCCCTCGGGCAGCAGCCCGAGCAGGTCGAGCTCGCCGGCTGTGGCCCAGAGCGGCCGATAGGAGTTCTCTGGGGAGTCCGCGAGGGCCTCCTCACCGCCGAGGACAGGCTCGCCGTCCGGGACGTCGACCAGGAAGTACGACGCGGGGCGGCCGCCGTGGTCGCCGTCGAACAGGTGGCGCACCACCGTGCCGTCGAGCGAGCACTCCTCGGCGAGCTCCCGGACCGCCGCCTCCGCCGGGGTCTCGCCGGGCTCGATGCCACCGCCCGGCAGCACGGCGTACACGCGGCCGTCGAGGTGCCGCGCGATGACGAGCACCTTCGGGCCGCGCACGACCACGGCCACGGCGCGCGGCACCGGGCTCCCGAGAGGCGTGCGGGCCACTACTTCTTGCCGGCCTTCTCACCGGTCGGGGCGTTGGAGAGCGCAGCGATGAAGGCCTCCTGGGGCACCTCGACCCGGCCCACCATCTTCATCCGCTTCTTGCCCTCCTTCTGCTTCTCCAGCAGCTTGCGCTTGCGGGTGATGTCACCGCCGTAGCACT
>DAINSL010000010.1:0-16084 GCA_036741335.1 Nocardioides sp.
AGACGGTGGCGATGCTCGCGCGGCCGGGGCACGCCCTTCTGCTGGACTTCGGTGACGACAGCGTCACTCCGGTTGCGCTGCCGCTCGAGGAGGCCGGGCTGCTGCTGCTCGTGATCGACACCCGGGTCAGCCATGCGCTCACCGACGGGTCATACGGCGACCGGCGGGCCGAGTGCGCAGCGGCCACCGCACTCCTCGGGCTCGACTCGTTGAGCGACGCCACGACCGACGCGGTCGAGGGCATCGCCGATCCAGTACTGCGCCGTCGCGGCCGCCACATCGTCAGCGAGAACTCCCGCGTCCGCGATGTCGTGTCCCGCCTCGAACGTCGCGACTGGACCGCGCTGGGCGAGCTGCTGGACGTGTCTCACGCCTCGATGCGCGACGACTTCGAGATCTCCTGTCGCGAGCTCGACCTGGCCGTCGACACCGCGCGCGCGGCCGGAGCGCTCGGCGCCCGGATGACCGGCGGCGGTTTCGGAGGCTCGGCCGTGGCGCTGGCGCATACGGAGGCGCTCGCCGACGTCCAGGAAGCGGTGACCCGGGCGTTCTCCGACGCCGACCTCACGGTCCCGGCGTACCTCGTCGCGACACCGGGTGACGCGGCTCGGGTCGAGCGGCTCGGCTGAGCCAGCCTGCGACAATCCGATCGTGCCCGTGCCCGATCCCGCCGTCGTCGTCCTGATCGGCGCGGCGGGGTCGGGCAAGTCCACGTGGGCGGCTCACCACTACCGCCGCGCCGAGATCGTCTCCTCCGCCGACCTGCGCGGCATCGTCGGCTCGGGACCCGCCGACCTCGACGCCTCGGCCGACGCCTTCGACCTGCTGGAGCGGATCGTCGCGGCGCGCGTCGCCCGCGGCCTCACCACCGTCGTCGACACCCTGGGCCTCGACCCCGGCCGCCGCGACGGATGGCGCACCGCCGCCCGAGCGGCAGGCCTCCCGGCGGTCGCGGTCGTGCTCGATACGCCGGGTGCCGAGTGTCGCCGACGCAATGGACGCCGCGATCGCCCTGTTCCCGCCGGCATCCTCGCCGACCAGGTACGTCGGGCGGCCGGCCTGCGCGACTCCCTCGACGCCGAAGGCTGGGACCACATCGAGGTCGTGACCCCCACGGACGATGCCGCAGCGTCGGCGCCACAACCGGAGGTCACGGCCGGAGCACCGGTCGGCTCGCACGGGCTCCGCGTCGTCCTCCAGCTCTCACGCTTCCCCTGGGGTGAGGACCCGGGCGGGTGGGTCCGCGACATGGCGATCGCCGCCGACGAGGCCGGGTTCGCCGGTCTCGCGGTCATGGACCACCTGATCCAGATCCCCCAGGTCGACACGGCGTGGCAGCCGATCGCCGAGCCCGGGGTCACGCTCGGCCTCGTGGCGGGTCTCGACACCCGCCTGTCGCTGGGCACCCTCGTCACGCCGGTGACGTTCCGGCCGGCCGGCGTGACGGCCAAGGCCGCGGCCACGCTCGATGCGCTGACCGGCGGCCGGGCGTTCCTCGGCATCGGCGCCGGATGGTGGGAGCGCGAGCACGCGGCGTTCGCGATCCCGTTCCCGTCCGCACGGGAGCGCGTCGACCTGCTGGAGACCTCCATCGAGACCATCCGCGCGCTCTGGGCGCGCGGCACCAAGGCCTACGACGGGGAGCGGGTCGCGCTCCCGGAGACCACGTCGTACCCGCGCCCGGCCCACGACATCCCGTTGATCGTCGGCGGCAGCGGCGAGCGCCGAACGCTCCAGATCGCCGCGCGCCTGGGGGACGCGTGCAACCTGCCCTCGGATCCCGAGGTGCTCGCCCACAAGCTCGTCGTCCTGGATCGTCACCTGGCTGCGGTCGGGCGGACGCGGCACGACGTCGCGGTCACGGTCCTCGACCTCCCGGTCGTCGGGCGCGACCGCGAGGACGCCTGGGTCCGGGTCGAGCGGCTGCGCGGACGGACCCCTGCGCCCGCCTTCTCACGGCGTACCAACGCTGGGACGGCCGAGCAGCACCGGAGCCGGTACGCCGAGCTGGCCGCGCTGGGGGTGAGCACCGTCTTCGTCGGCGTGCGCGGGCTCGAGACCCCGGACGACGTGCTCGCCCTGGCCGCCCTGAACCGGTGAGCTACTTCAGCTCGGTGCTCGAGAGCCCGAGGATCCGGCGGGCGACAATGAGCTCCTGGATCTGCTGGGTTCCTTCGAAGATGTCGAGGATCTTGGAGTCGCGGGCCCACTTCTCGAGCAGCTCGGCCTCGCTGTAGCCCACCGAGCCGCACAGTTCGACGCACGACAGCGTGATGTCGGAGGCGACGCGGCCGGCCTTGGCCTTGGCCATCGACGCCTCCATCGCGTTGGCGGCGCCGTTGTCGGCCATCCAGGCGGCCTGCAGCATCAGCAGCCGCGCGCCCTCCCAGTCGGCCTCCATCTGCAGCAGCTTGGCGGCCGCGGCACTCTGCGCGAGTGCCGGACGGTTGTAGTCGACGGTCACGCCGGCCTGCTCGAGCAGGTCGCGGGTGAGGTCCAGGGAGGCCTTTGCGCAGCCGATGGCCATCGCGGCGACCAGCGGACGGGTGTTGTCGAAGGTCGCCATGGCGCCCGCGAACCCTTGGCCTCCAGCAGTGTCGACCTCCGGTGAGCCGAGGAGGTTGGCGGCCGGGACGCGACAGTTCTCGAACCGGATCGCAGCGGTGTCCGAAGCGCGGATCCCGAGCTTGCGCTCGAGCCGCTCGACGGTCATCCCGCGCGTGCCCTTGGGCACCACGAACGACTTGATCGCGGCGCGCCCCAGGGAATGATCGACCGTCGCCCAGACCACGACCGCATCGGAGCGTTCGCCGGAGGTGACGTAGATCTTCTCGCCGTTGATGACGTACTCGTCGCCGTCCAGGGTGGCGGTGGTGCGGATGTTGGCGGAGTCGGAGCCGGTGTCGGGCTCGGTGATCGCCATCGAGGCCCAGAGTCCCCCGAAGCGCTCCCGCTGCTCGGCGTCGGCGACCGAGGCGATGGCGGAGTTGCCGAGGCCCTGGCGCGGCAGGGAGAGCAGCAACCCCACGTCTCCCCAGCACATCTCCGCGATCGACATCACCGAGGCGAGGTTGGTGCCGTTCTTGACCCCGCCCCCGGCGTCGTCTTCGGCGGTCTCGGCCCGCCTGACGCCCGAGGCACCGGCACCCGAGCCGGACCCGGACTCGGAGAGCCCGTCGATCATCGCGGCGAGGAGGTCGAGCTCCTTGGGGTACTCGTGCTCGGCACGGTCGTACTTGCGGCTGATCGGCCGCAGCATGTTCATCGCGACCTGGTGCGCCTGGTCGACCAGCGGGCGGAGCTTCTTCGGGTCGTCGAGAGAAATCATCAGACGAGCACCCCACCTTCCATGATCGAGATGGCCCGGAGGTCGCGGTACCACCGTTCCACCGGGTGCTCCTTGACGAAGCCGTGGCCGCCGAGAAGCTGGACGCCGTCCAGACCGATCTGCATGCCCTTCTCCGAGCAGAGCTGGCGGGCCAGGGCCACGTCGCGGGAGAAGTCCTTGCCGGCGGCGGCGCGCGATGCCGCCTTCCAGGTCAGCAGGCGCATCGCCTGGAGCTCGATCGCGATGTTCGCGACCATGAAGGCGACCGACTGCCGGTGGGCGATGGGCTCACCGAAGGCCTCGCGCTCCTTCACGTACGGCGTCACGTAGTCGAGCACCGCCTGGCCGACACCCACCGCGAGCGCGCACCAGGCGATGCGGGAGAGCCGCACGCACTCGGCGTACGACGTGCCGTCGGTCGCGCCGAGCACGGCACCCTCGGGGACGCGGACGCCGGTCAGGGTCAACGTGCTCAGCGACGCGGCGCGCACGCCCATGGACGGGTCGGCCTCCACGGAGAGGCCGTCGAGGCCGGACTCCAGGAGGAACAGCACGTTGGCGCCGTCGAGCCGCGCGCCGACCACGAAGAGCTCGGCGTCGGCACCGCGCGGCACCATCGACTTCACCCCGTCCAGGACGAAGCCCTCGTCCGCGCGGGTCGCGGTGGTCGCGGGCTCGAGCGCGTCGAAGAGCGGACGTGGCTCGGTCAGGGCGAGTGCGGCGGCGGGCACGTCGCCGCCGGTGAAGGCAGGGAGGTAGGTCTGCTGCTGCTCGTCGGTGCCCCAGGTCGAGATCGCGGTCGCGACCGCGCCCGGAGCCAGGGTGGCGACGGCCAGGCCGAGATCGCCCCGGGCCAGTGCCTCCGCGACCAGCGTCCCCGCCATCACGGCGCGTTCTTCGGAGATGCCGCCGAGCGACTCCGGGACACCGAGGATCGGCAGGCCGATCTCGAGGCTGCCCTTCAGGACCGCGTCGGGCGCGGCGCAGGCGTCGTCCGCCTCGGCGGCGGCGGGACGGATCACCTCCGTGGCGAACTCGGTGACCACGTCGACGAGCATCTGCTCGTCCTCGGTGGGCGTCAGGTCGAACCGGCCGCGGCCCGGCGCCGAGGCGGCTCGGCGCCCGGCCGAGCCATGATTCCCGGCTCGGGCAAACGCGCGGCCGGCCGTGGTGGCCGTCTTGAAGCCGCCCCTGGTCACCGTGTAGACCGTCTGCTCGGCCCGCCTTCGCAGGCCGACTCGGTCGAGCAGCTCGCTCTGGGCCAGCCGGTTCATCGCGGCGACGGCGAAGCCGATCGGGTCTCGGGACTCGCCCGCGGCCACGCCGTGGCGGCCGCCCGGTCGCAGGTTCCTGGGGAGGGACATGGCTCCAACTGTAACTCTGAGTTACAGTTGCGGCCACCGCCGCGCTGGGTGCTCCCGGTCACAGCCGACCGGTGCCTCGACGGCGATGGCGCCGTCCTAGGATCTGCGCCATGCCAGCCGAGCCCGACGTCGTCGTCCACGCGCCGTACGGTCCGCTTCCCGGTGGTGGCACGGTGCGCCCGATCACCCGGTGGGGCAGCGACGTCATGCACCGGGCGCAGACACCGGTGACGGCGTACGACGACGACCTGCGTGCCCTCGTGGCCGACATGGTGGCCACGATGTACGCCGCCGACGGCGTGGGTCTGGCCGCCTGCCAGGTCGGCGTGGACCTGGCCGTCTTCTGCTTCGACTGTCACGACTCCACGGACGAACACACGGTCGGCGTGGTCTGCAACCCGGTCGTGACCCTGCCCGAGGGCCGCGACCGCCGGCTCGACGAGGATGACGAGGGCTGCCTCTCCCTGCCCGGCGCCTACGTGCCGCTCGCGCGTCCGGACGTCGCGGCCGTCGAGGGTTTCGGGCTGGACGGCGCACCGGTGGAGTTCAGCGGGGACGGGATGCTGGCGCGCTGCCTCCAGCACGAGACCGACCACACCCGCGGGACGGTCTTCGGCGACCGGCTGTCCTCGCGCTGGCGCAAGAAGCTGGAGAAGGCCCACGACAAGACCGCGGACGACTACCCCGAGGACTGGCCGGTCTCCCCACCCATGAGTGTCAGCGGCGGGCGGTGACGTAGAAGGCCACCGCGGTGGCCGCGGCGACGTTGAGCGAGTCGATGCCGGGGGTCATCGGGATGATCGCCCGCCGGTCGGCGGTGTGCTCCCACCTCGCCGAGAGGCCGTGGCCCTCCGAACCGAGCACCAGCGCCACGCGGTCCAGTCCGGCCACGGCCTCCTCGACGGGTCGCGCGTCCGGAGCCAGGGTCAGGGCGACTGTTGCGAAGCCGCGGGCGACGAGGTCCGGCAGCGCGTCGTACCAGTCCGGGAGGCGGGTCCAGGGCATCGTCAAGACCGCGCCCATGCCGACCTTGATCGCGCGGCGGTAGAGCGGGTCGGCGCAGCGCGGCGCGAGCAGCACGGCGTCGAACCCGAACGCCGCCCCAGAGCGGAAGATCGCGCCGACGTTGGTGTGGTCCACGACGTCCTCGAGCACCAGCACCTGCCGGGCGTCGGCCAGCACCTCGTCGAGGCTCGGCATCGGGCGCCGTTCGAGCGAGGCCAGCGCGCCGCGGTGGACGTGGAAGCCGGTCACCCGTTCGGTCAGGTCCTCCCCGACCACGAAGCACGGGGCGTCGCTGGAGGCGAGCACGTCGGCGAGACCGCCCAGCCAGCGCGGCGCCATCAGGAACGACCGTGGCGCGAAGCCCGCCTCGACGGCGCGGCGCACCACCTTCTCGCCCTCCGCCAGGAACAAGCCGTGCTCGGCCTCGAGGTGGGTGCGCAGCTGGAGGTCGCGCAGGTCGCGGTAGTCGGCGAGCCTCGGGTCCTCCGGGTCGTCGACCTCGATCAGCTCCGCCATGGTCTCGACTGCGCTCGACCGGCCGACGGCTCCGCCGGACCACCGAAGACGTCGGGATGGGCGACCGCGACCACCTCACCCACCACGATGATCGCCGGCGGACGTACGGCGTGCCGGTCGAGGTCGGCGGCCAGGTCGCCGAGGCGGGACAGCACGGTCCGCTCCCCCGGCATCGACCCGTCGCACACCACCGCCACCGGGGTCTCGGCGGCGCGACCGGCCTCGAGCAGCGCGTGCGCGATGGCCGGCGCGTTCTCGACCGCCATCATCAGGAGCAGCGTCCCGCCCAGCCGTCCGATCGCCTCCCAGTCGACCAGCGAGTCGGCATGGCCGGGCGGCAGGTGCCCGGAGACGACGGTGAACTCGTGCGCGACGGCGCGGTGCGTGACCGGGATGCCGGCGATGGCCGGCACCGCGAGCGGGCTCGCCAGACCGGGGATCACCTGGACCGCGACCCCGGCCGCGCGGCAGGCCTCGATCTCCTCGAAACCGCGGCCGAACACGAAGCTGTCGCCGCCCTTGAACCGGGCCACACGCAGACCGGCCCGGGCGCGCTCCACGATCAGCTTGTTGATCTCCTCCTGACGCGCCGAGCGTCCCCGAGGGAGCTTGGCGACGTCGATGAGCTCGGTGGTGGCGGGCAGGTCGCCGAGCAGCTCGCGGGGTGCGAGCCGGTCGGCCACCACCACGTCGGCCTCCATCAGCGCACGTCGCCCGGCCACGGAGATCAGCTCCGGGTCGCCCGGCCCGCCGCCGACCAGCGTCACGCCCGGTACCGAGGGACGACGTTCGCTGGCGGCGATCGTGCCCTCGTGCAGCCCGGTCACGATGGCATCGCGGACGGCGGCGGTACGCCGCGGCTCCCGGCGGCCGAGCACCGCGAGCGTCAGGCCGTCGTACCGGCCGACCGCGGGCGTCCAGGCGGTCGCGGCGCTGGCGTCGTCCGCGCGCACGCAGAAGATCCGGGCCGCCTCGCATGCCTTGGAGACCTGCTCGTTGACCGAGGCGTCGTTCGTGGCCGCGATGACGTACCAGGTGTCGTCGAGGTCGTCGTCGGCGAAGCCGCGCGCCAGCCAGCCGACCTCGCCGGCGAGCACCTGCCCCTCGATCGCGGGCGTGACCACGGGCGAGACGACCACGACCTCGGCACCGGCGGCCAGCAGACCGGGGATCCGTCGCTGGGCGACCTGGCCGCCGCCGACGACCAGCACGCGGCGTCCCGCGAGCCGCAGGCCGGAGGGGTAGGGCGGGTGGTCGGTCACGCCTCCATCCTCCGCGCGCACGCCCGGGCGGCGTACCGACGCCCACGGCTTGGACCTGGTTGCGGCGGGTACGTTGACCGTGCCATCACCGCCGAACCCAGGAGAGCCGATGAGCCTCGACCGTCCCGTGAAGCCAGACCCCTACGAGCTTCTCCCGCAGGTCCCCTCGTTCACCGTCACCAGTGACGACGTCACCGACGGCCAGCCGCTCAAGGACGACCAGGTCGGGGCGGCCGGGAACACCTCGCCCCAGCTGTCGTGGAGCGGGGCACCCGAGGGCACGAAGAGCTACACCGTCACCTGCTACGACCCCGACGCGCCGACGCCGAGCGGCTTCTGGCACTGGGCGCTGGTCGATCTCCCCGCCGACGTCACCTCCCTCGACGCCGGCGCCGGCGCCGAGGGCGCCGCCCTCCCGGGCAACGCCTTCATGCTCCGCAACGACGGCGGTTCCCACGGCTTCCTGGGTGCCGCCCCGCCCGCGGGCGACCAGGTACACCGCTACTACTTCGTCGTCCACGCGGTCACCGAAGACTCGCTGGGCATCGACGACAGCGCCTCCAACGCGGTGATGAGCTTCCACCTGGCCTTCGCGACCGCCGGGCGCGCCATCGTGAAGGGCACCTACCAGCACTGAGCCTCCGGACACCGACACGGCGGGTTGATACGAGCCCGTCCCGTGGTCCAGACTGGACGACCACAGACTCATAGCGCGCTTCACCCACCCCCGGATCGACGCGATCCGGGGGTGTTGGTGCGCGCGCCCGCCAGGAACAGGAGCCGACGATGCTGTACGCCGCCGTCGCCCACCGTTCCTTCCAGCGGTACAGCACCTATCGTGCGGCCACCCTGTCCGGGATCTTCACCAACTCGGTGTTCGGCCTGATCTACTCCTACGCCTACATCGCGTTGTGGCGCGCCGCACCGCACGCGGGCGGTTACGACGTGAAGGACGCGGTCACCTACGTCTGGCTGGGCCAGTCGCTGATCATGACCGTGGCGCTGTGGAGCGGCGGGACCACCGACGACCTCAACGAGCGGATCCGCAGCGGCGATGTGGCGATCGACCTGTACCGGCCGGTGCCGCTGATGTGATGGTACTACGCCGGCGACCTCGGCCGGGGCGTCTACCACTTCCTGAGCCGAGGACTCGCGCCGAGCCTGATCGGTCTGGCCCTCTTCCACATCCGGCCACCCGCATCGCCCTTGCTTGCCCTCGGCTTCCTGGTGAGCGCGATCCTGGCGATCACGGTCAGCTTCACGATCCGGTTCCTCGTCGCCGCCACCGCCTTCTGGGTGCTCGACTCGAGCGGCTTGAAGGTGATCAGCGGCGTGTGCGCGATGTTCCTGTCCGGGATGGTGCTGCCGCTCAACCTGTTCCCCGGCTGGTTCGGCACACTGGTCAACGCGCTTCCCTGGTCGGCGTTCGTCCAGGTACCGATCGACGTCTACCTCGGTCGCCACCGCGGTGTCGACCTGTTCGCGGCCCTCGGGTTCCAGCTGATGTGGGCGGTGGTGCTGTTCGCGGCCTGCGCGGTGGTGCTGGACCGGGCGACTCGCAAGGTGGTGGTCCAGGGTGGCTGACACGCGTGTGGCCGGTTCCGTCGGGTCCCACCTGGCGGCCTACGGCGCCATCTCCCGGCTGTGGATCCGGTCGTCCATGGAATACCCGTTGTCGTTCGCGACGATGACGGTCGGCGGGGCGCTCGCCACCGGCATCGACTTCATCGGGATCTGGGTGATGTTCAGCCACTTGTCGTCGTACGGCGGATTCGGCCTGCGCGAGATGGGATTCCTTTACGGCACGTCCGGGCTCGCCATCGGCCTGGCCGACCTGTTCGTGGGCAACGTCGAACGGATCGGTCAGCAGGTACGCCTCGGGCGGCTCGACGCCATGATGACCAAGCCGGTGCCCCTGCTGGTGCAGGTGTGTGCCGACCAGTTCCAGCTGCGCCGGCTCTCGCGGGTCGTGCAGGCCGGGACGGTGCTGGTGTGGGCCTCCTGGACGGTCGACTGGACTCCCCTGAAGGCCCTGGTCCTGGTCGGCATGACGATCAGCGGCGGGGTGATCTTCTTCTGCCTCTTCGTGACGTTCAGCTGCGTGCAGTTCTGGACCGCCGACGCCAGTGAGTTCGCTAACGCGTTCACCTACGGCGGGTGCACGGTCCTGCAGTACCCCCTCAGTGTGTTCCCGCGACAGGTCGCCCTCGGCCTCACCTTCCTGCTGCCCATCGCCTTCGCGAACTGGTATCCGTCCCTCTACATCCTCGGCCGCCACGACGCGTCTCCCCTGCCCCAGTGGCTGGAGTTCGCCTCACCGGTTGCGGCCGTCATCCTGGTCGGGATCACCGCGGTCGTCTGGCGCGCCGGCGTCCGCCACTACACGTCCACGGGGAGCTGACATGGTCTCGACGGGCTCGACCGGCGGCCCGACCGGCTCGGGGAGGGGCCCAAAATGCTGATCGACGTACACAACCTCGCCCGCACGTTCGTCGTCCGGCGACGCCAGGGCGGGATGAAGCGCGCACGCACCGAGGTGCACGCGGTGCGCGACCTCTCGTTCACGATCGATGCCGGGGAGATGGTCGGCTACATCGGGCCGAACGGCGCGGGGAAGTCGACCACCATCAAGATGCTGACCGGGATCCTCGTGCCCACCGCCGGCCACCTGCGGGTGGCGGGGCTCGACCCCAGCCGCCAGCGCACCGAGCTGGCCCGCCGGATCGGGGTGGTGTTCGGCCAGCGGACCACGCTGTGGTGGGACCTGCCGCTGCTGGACAGCTTCGCGCTGCTGCAGAAGATCTATCGGGTCGACCCGGGGCGGCACCGGCGCAACCTCGCGGAGTACGTCGAGCTGCTCGATCTCGGTGACCTGCTCGACACGCCGGTCCGCCAGCTCAGCCTCGGCCAGCGGATGCGCGGTGACATCACCGCCGCCCTGCTGCACGACCCCGAGATCCTCTTTCTGGACGAACCCACGATCGGGCTCGACGTGATCAGCAAGGGACGACTGCGCGAGTTCCTGCGCACCCTCAACGCGGAGCGCGGCACCACGCTCCTGCTGACCACCCACGACCTGCAGGACATCGAGGCGCTCTGCCGTCGGGTGATCGTGATCGACCGCGGCAGGGCCGTGTTCGACGGCCCCTTGGCCGGGCTGCACCGGCAGCGCGGCTCGACTCGCACTCTCGTCGTCGACCTCGTCGACGAGGGGGCCCCGATCGAGGTGGCGGGCGCGGTCACCCGCAAGGTCGAGGGCCCGCGCCAGTGGCTGAGCTTCCCGGCCGACGCCAGCGCGGCACCGATCGTGGCCGCCGTCGCGGCGTCGTACGACGTCGCCGACCTGTCGATCCAGGAGCCCGACATCGAGGACGTGATCCGGCAGCTCTACGCCGGCGGCTGAGACTCGACGAAAAGTCTCGATGCCTTTCTTGACTCGTTCCAGAAAGCGCGCGAGGGTAGCGGGGATGACCCACGTGCCCCTTGCCGGCTCCGACCCGGCCCACCTGCTCCGCTCCCGCGGGCTGCGGGTGACCCGGCCGCGGGTCGCCGTGCTGGAGGCGCTCCACACCGACCCGCACCTGCGGGCCGAACAGGTGATCACCGCGGTACGCCGGGACGGCGACGTCTCGAGCCAGGCCGTGTACGACGTCCTCAACACCCTCAGTGCGCACGGCCTGGTCCGCAGGATCCAGCCGCGCGGCTCGGTCGCCCGCTACGAGCTCGAGACCGGCGACAACCACCACCACGTCGTCTGCCGTGGCTGCGGCCGGGTGACCGACGTCGAGTGCGCGACCGGCGAGGCTCCGTGCCTCGATCTCCCCGAGACCACCTCGCTGCACGGCTTCTCCGTCGACGAGGCCGAGGTGACCTGGTGGGGTCACTGCCCCGACTGTTCCACCGTCCGCAGTCCCGAACACGCCTGATCCGTCCCTGGACCCGGAAAGGATCCCCCATGACCGAGAAGCCCGATGCCGTTGTCGGCGAGATGAACCAGGAGAGCCCGGAGGACCGCGAGCGCGCCGAAGGCTGCACGGTCGGCCAGCGCGCGGCACACCCCACCGAGGGTGGCGGCAACCAGGCCTGGTGGCCGCACCGGCTGAACCTGAAGATCCTGGCGAAGAACCCCACCGTGGCCAACCCGATGTGCGCGGAGTTCGACTACGCCGAGCAGTTCAGGAGTCTGGACCTCGCCGCCGTCAAGCGGGACATCGAGGAGGTGCTGACGACCTCGCAGGACTGGTGGCCGGCGGACTTCGGCCACTACGGGCCGTTCATGATCCGGATGGCCTGGCACAGCGCGGGCACCTACCGCATCAGCGACGGTCGCGGTGGCGCCGGAGCGGGCCAGCAGCGCTTCGCGCCCCTCAACAGCTGGCCCGACAACGGCAACCTCGACAAGGCCCGCCGCCTGCTCTGGCCGGTCAAGAAGAAGTACGGCTCCAGACTCTCGTGGGCCGACCTGATCGTGCTGACCGGCAACGTGGCCCTGGAGTCGATGGGATTCTCGACCTTCGGCTTCGGCGGCGGCCGCGAGGACGTCTGGGAGCCCGACGAGGACGTCTACTGGGGCCCGGAGCAGACCTGGCTGGACGACGAGCGCTACACCGGCGACCGGGAGCTCGAGGAGCCGCTGGCCGCCGTACAGATGGGTCTCATCTACGTGAACCCGGAGGGTCCGAACGGGACCCCCGACCCGCTCGCCGCCGCCAGGGACATCCGCGAGACCTTCCTCCGGATGGCGATGAACGACGAGGAGACGGTCGCGCTCATCGCCGGAGGCCACACGTTCGGCAAGACCCACGGGGCCGCCGACCCGGAGCAGTACGTCGGTCCCGAGCCGGAGGGCGCCCCGCTGGAGCTGCAGGGCCTCGGCTGGAAGAACACCTTCGGCACCGGCAAGGGCGAGGATGCGATCACGAGCGGTCTCGAGGTCACGTGGACGTCCACGCCGACGCAGTGGGGAAACCAGTTCTTCGAGAACCTCTTCGGCTACGAGTGGGAGCTCACCGCCAGCCCGGCCGGGGCTCATCAGTGGCGGGCGAAGGACGGCGCCGGCGCCGGCACCATCCCGGGACCCGAGGCGTCGTCGGCGAAGCGGCCTCCCACGATGCTCACCACCGACCTCTCCTTGCGGATGGACCCCGTCTACGAGCCGATCTCGCGCCGGTTCCTCGAGCACCCCGACGAGCTCGCCGACGCCTTCGCACGGGCGTGGTTCAAGCTGACCCACCGTGACATGGGCCCGATCGGTCGCTACCTCGGCCCCGAGGTCCCGTCCGAGAGCCTGCTCTGGCAGGACCCGCTCCCGCCGGTCACGCACGAGCTCGTCGAGGCCGACGACGTCGCCACCCTCAAGCGTCAGGTCCTCGACTCGGGGCTCTCGGTCTCCCAGCTGGTCAGGACCGCCTGGGCGTCGGCGTCGACGTTCCGGGGCAGCGACAAGCGCGGCGGCGCCAACGGCGCCCGCATCCGGCTGCAGCCGCAGAGTGGCTGGGACGTGAACGACCCGGACGAGCTGGCGACCGTGCTGCGCACCCTGGAAGGGATCGCCGACGCCTTCAACACCCGGGCCGATGGCACACAAGTCTCCCTCGCCGACGTGATCGTGCTGGCTGGAGATGCGGGCGTGGAGCAGGCGGCGAAGCAGGCCGGCTACGACGTCGAGGTGCCCTTCACGCCAGGGCGCACGGATGCGACCCAGGAGCTGACCGACGTCGAGTCCTTCGCGGCGCTCGAGCCGACCGCGGAGGGGTTCCGCAACTACCTCGGCAAGGGCGTCGGGCTGCCGGCCGAGTACCTCCTGGTCGACAAGGCGAACCTGCTGACCCTGAGTGCTCCGGAGATGACGGTCCTGGTCGGCGGGTTGCGGGTGCTCGGGGCCAACCACGGGGGGTCCTCGTTGGGTGTCCTCACCACGCGTCCGGGTGCGCTGACCAACGACTTCTTCGTGAACCTGCTCGACCTCGGGACGACGTGGCACCCGACGTCGGAGGACTCCGAGACGTTCGAGGGTCGCGACGCGGCAACGGGCGACGCCAGGTGGACCGGCAGCCGCGTCGACCTCGTCTTCGGCTCCAACTCCGAGCTCCGGGCACTCGCGGAGGTGTACGCGAGCGACGACGCGGCGGAGACGTTCGTCCACGACTTCGTGGCGGCATGGGCCAAGGTGATGGACCTCGACCGCTTCGACGTCCGCTGACGGCGCTCGAGCAGCGTATGGCGGCGCTCTTCTCCACCCGGGGTGACAGGCGTAGGGTGAACGGATCCCCCCGGTGGTTTCCGAGCCGGGGGAACGTGCCCCGGACCTTGGTGCCAGACCGGTGGGGCGCCAGCGTCCCGTAGGCCAATCGGAGGAGAAGGCCGGGGCGCGCCCACGCCCCCGGCCCCGCATCTTTCCCTCCTCAGTGGTGGGGAAGCATGCTTGGCGATGCGCTCTCGGGGCTCTGGGCCGGGTGTCCCCCATACGCGGCCCGGAGCGCCCTCGCCCGCAGCAGCCACTCAGGAGAGCGGCGCTCGAAGCGAGACGCGGAGCGGGTGCCGCTCGCCGGCCAGGTCGATCTCGAAGGCCGAGGCGTCGAGATCCTGCTGGCGCACCGGGCCGTCGGCGCGGAGCAGGGCGAGGCCGACGCAGGCGCCGACCGTCGCGCCGTACGCCGCGCTGGTGACCTGACCGGTGGGCGCCCCGTCGCGCAGCACGAGCTCGCCGCCCCACACCATCGGCTCCTGGCTCTCGACCACGAACGAGACGAGCCGCCGGCGGGGTCCACCCGCTCGCAGGGACTCACGATGCTCGGCGAGCCTCTCCCGGCCCAGGAAGTCCTTGTCGCCGTCGAGGGCGGTGGCGAAGACGAGCCCGGTCTCGACCGGGGTCAGGTCGGGGTTGAGGTCCCGAGGGAACGCGCGGTAGCCCTTCTCCAGGCGCAGCGACTCGATCGCGTGGTAGCCCGCATCGGCGAGGCCGAGGTCGGCGCCCGCTTCCTCGATCGCGTCGCACACCCGTTCCGCGTCCGCGACGGGCACCGTCAGCTCCCAGCCCAGCTCACCGACGTAGGTCATCCGGGTGGCGCGCACCCGCGTCCCGGCGAGCAGGACCTCGCGGCTGGTGGCGAACCCGAAGCCCTCCTCGGACAGGTCGTCGCCGGTGAGCTGCCCGAGCAGGTCGCGGGCGCGCGGACCCATCACCCCCAGGACGGCGCGGTCGTCGGTGACGTCCTGGACCGTGGCACGACTGTCGGCCAGATGGCGGCGCAGCCAGTCCACGTCTCTCACCGTGGTCGCCGAGCTGCTCACGAGCAGGAACTCCTCGACGCCGGTCCGGGTGACCGTGAGATCTGCCTCGTAGGTGGCGCGCGCGTTCAGCAACGGCGTGTAGACGCAGTGCCCGACCGGCACGTCGACGTCCGCGGCGCAGATCCACTGGAGTCCGTCGAGCGCGTCGGGTCCGCGGACGACGTACTTCGAGAACGACGTCTGGTCGAAGACGGCCACGGCCGAGCGGCAGGCGAGCTGCTCGCGGACCGACGACGGCAGCCAGCCCGGCTTGCCCCACGTGGGCGCCATCGACGGGGCTGCGAAGGCGTTGGCCCGCTCCCATCCCATCCGGGTGCCGAACACGGCACCCTTGGCGGCGAGTCGCTCGTGCAGCGGCGAGAGCCGGACCCCGCGTCCGGTCTCGGGCTCGCGGTCCGGCCACGGGACGGCGTAGTGGAGCCCCAGCGTCTCGACCACGCGTTGCCGCAGCCAGCCGTGGTCGCCGGCGTACGGCGCGAACCGGCGGATGTCCACCGCCACCATGTCGCTGGTCGGCTCACCCTCGACGACCCACTCGGCCAGGGCCCGACCGGCGCCGCCTGCGGACGCGATCCCGACGGAGTTGAAGCCCGCCCCGACGAAGAAGCCGCGGAGCCCGGGCGCCTCTCCCATCAGGAACTGGTTGTCCGGCGTGAAGCTCTCGGGACCGTTGTAGAACCTGCGGATGCCGGTCCGGTCGAGCGCGGGGACCCGCAGCACGGCCTGGTCCATCAGCACCGAGAAGTGGTCCCAGTCCTCCGCGAGCAGCTGGAACTCGAACGGGTGCGGAATCGCGTCGGGAGCGACCCAGGGCTTGGCGTCGGGCTCGAAGCCGCCGACCACCAGCCCGCCCACCTCTTCCTTGAAGTAGGTCCAGCCGTCGGGGTCGCGCATCACCGGGAGGTCGGGATGGGTCCCTTCGACCGCGTCGGTGACCACGTAGAAGTGCTCGGCGGAGTGCAGGGGCACGGTCACGCCGACGAGGTCCCCGAGTGCCTTGGACCACTGACCCGCGCACACGACCGCCACGTCGGTCTCGACGTCGCCGCGCTCGGTGCGCACGCCGGTGACCCGGCGTCCCGTCGGCCCGTCGGTGGTCACGAACCCGGTGACCCGCACGCCCTCCGCGATCGTCGCGCCACCCTGGCGGGCGCCGCGGGCCAGGGACTGTGTGAGGTCCGTCGGGTTCACCTTGCCGTCCCCCGGCAGCCAGATCCCGCCGAGCAGGTCATCGGTACGCATCGGTGGCCACAGCTCGCCGGCCTCGTCCGCGGTGAGCATCCGGCAGTCGAGCTCGTAGGCAGCGGCGTTGGCGG
>DAINSL010000010.1:16094-17297 GCA_036741335.1 Nocardioides sp.
CGTTGGCGGCGGTGCGGCGCAGCTGCACCATCCGGTCCTCGGTGCGGGCGACGATCAGCCCGCCGACGTTGCGGTAGCCGGTGGCGAGCCCGGTCTCCTCCTCGAGCGAGGCGTAGAGCTCGGCGGAGTACTGCACCAGGCGGGTGCCCGCCTCGGTGGCCCGCAGCGGCCCGACCAGGCCGGCCGCATGCCACGTCGTACCGCCGGACAGGCGGCCCTGCTCGAGCAGCAGTACGTCGCTCACGCCGAGCCTGGTGAGGTGGTACGCGGTCGAACAGCCCACCACTCCCCCGCCCACGACCACGACCCGGGCACGGTCGGGCATCGGCTCAGCCACCGGCCACCTCGGCGAGCAGCCTCGGGAGCTCCGGGGATGTGAAGGTGCGTACGGCCTTGTCGAACCGGTGCGTCCCCCAGGCGTGGAAGTCGAAGTCGAGGGCGCTCGACCCGGCCTGGATGAATCCCCACAGGGACCAGCCGTACTGGCTGCACAGCGCCTGGAGCAGCACCCGCGCGAGCAGGCGCGGGTCGTCGCGGCCGAAGTACGCCTCCGCCCACGCCCGGGTCAGGTCGGGGCCGAACTCACACTCGGTCGCGGCGTTTCCGAGCTCGAAGCAGGGGTCGTTGTTGCCCGAGTAGTCGTAGTCGATCAGCCAGACACGCTCCCCGTCGTCGATGAAGTTCCCCGCCAGCAGGTCGTTGTTGCAGGGCACGGTCGGGCCCGCGGTCGCGGTGAGCACCCGTCGTACGTCTTCCCACGCGGCCGCGTGGTCGTCGTACGACTCGGGCAGCGGGAACCCGTGCTCGGCGACCACTTCGCGGTACCAGCGCTGGCGCGCGAACATGTCGAAGTCGTTGACGAAGCGCGGTCCGGCATGGAGCCGCCGTACGGCGTCCGCGGCCCGGTCGAGAATGTCCGGGTCTGCGAAGTCGGAGTCGGTGAGCGTCCGGCCCGGCAGCCACTCCAGCACCGTGATCCCGAGCTCCGGCCGGTGCTCGATCACCCCGGCGCCCACGTCGATCCCCGCCGCGATCACGGTGTTGGCGTGCTCGGCCTCCCGGTCGATGGCGAGCAGGCCGGCGTCGCTGCGCACCTTGCGTACGACGACCTCGCGGTCGGGCATCGTGACCCGGAGGTTGAGGTTGGTCAGGCCTCCGGGCAGCTCGCTGACCACCCGCGAACGGCCGCGCAGCACCTCGAGC